>NZ_JBALOW010000099.1:0-5791 GCF_036965085.1 Bacillus sp. JJ1532 | reverse complement strand
AACCCCTCTTAACTACCTTTAACCATGGGTTTCCGTGGCGAAGAGCGTTATAAACCCCTCTTATCTACCTTTAACCATGAGTTTCCGTGTCGAAGAGCGTTATAAACCCCTCTTAACTACCTTTAACCATGAGTTTCCGTGGCAATGGACGTTATCATACCCTCTTAACGACTTTCGAACATGATTTTCTCACTCGAAGCCCCAGTTCAAGGCGCTCCCGCTTTTCTTATCAAAATTTGAAAAGGTCCCTTCCCCACGGGGATTGTTTTGATTATGTCTAGATTTTCCGGATCTACAATATGAATATCATTGCTGTCATAACCAGCTATCATTAAAAACTGATCGAGTAAAGCCATTTCAAAAGGATTTGCACCAATTACTTTAGAATTGACTACTTTTCCTTCCATATTTAATTTGTAAAGCATGCTTGTCCCGTGGCTTAGTGCAAATACATGATGATTAAATTCCAAAAAATTCACAGGCATCGTTGGGGCCGGGATTTTGTAAATTAACTCGGCCGTTTCTGAATTGTACACATGAATATCCTTTTCAACCACGGCACCCGCACCATGTCCTCCAATCCAAAGCTCATTCCGATTATCATTTAGCCATGCCCCTGCAGCTGCTGGGTGTATATGATAGCTTGAAACATTTTTTGTGTTATTCAAGTCAACCACTGTTAGTTTTTCCTTACTGAAACTTAATACATATAGTTTTTTATCCTTTTCTGATTCAAGGATGGTTAATGGATTATTTTCCGTCCTAATTTGCGATTTCTCTTCACCATTCATATCAAATAATCTGATTTTAGCAAGATTTTGATCCACTAACGCAATATAGGAATTTGTTTGAAGCAGCACCCCATTGACAATTCCTTTGCCTGTTTTCCAGCTATCAATCTTTTTTCCGGATTTTAAAGAAAATAAATCAACTGTCTCAACCTGTTTTCCAAATAGTATAATTGTATCTCCATCTGGAAAAATAACGGCACCTGTATAGGGCTTTTTTAGCTTCCAATCGGAAAGCTTTTTCATATTCTCTATGTTAATGAAAGAAACAGACATATCCTTAATATTGACAGTTGCAGCAATAGAAAGATCTTCTTCAATAGGCTGAAATTTTTGATTCGTGCATGAAGATAATAATATTGCTGTCACAAATATAATCAAAAATCGGAATAATATAGGCACAGGCTTCTCCTCTTTTAACCTTTTTTCCATATTATATGGCCTATATGTGTTTAATTTGTGAAGTTCATTTTGATGATTGGACGCTTTTTGTAAACTCCGTCAGCTCTAGATGCAATTGAATTAAAGCGATTTTACTTTGGTCAGATAGCTCTGATTCGATGATTCTTTTTGTTGCCATATGATACTTTTCCATTAATGATTTTCGCACTCTAGGATGAGCGTTTTCATCCTTCAGCTCCCTGACAATAGCTTCTTTTAATATTAATTCCGCAGACTCGTCAGCTAAAAGGGAACGATTTTTCCATAACTTTCGATATTCATCTAATAAATTTTGATAATACATGATTACATCACCATCTAATTTTAATAATAGGTCTTTATCATTCCATTTTTACATAAAAAAAATCGGATATGCAAAAAATAGTTAAAATAATGTTGAAGGGAGATAAATTAAGTTGAGTACACCATATTGCTGTCCAAATTGTAAAACAAATCGGAGCCGTTTTAATATTATTAGACAGGTTCCGCAATCCGTTAAACTCGACCCGCACACAGGAGAAATTGTTGAAGAATTTACAAACGACAATTTAAGCCCTTTCCATATGGCATACAAAGGACCAGAAATTAAAGTACAATGCGGTTCCTGCGGATTAGTAGAAGATGAAAGAACGTTTATTAAATTTGGGGAAAGATAATTAGAAAAGTAGAAGCGCCTTCGGAACATCAAAGGGCAAATGTTCCTGCGAAGAATATTCGCAGAAGCTTTCCTTTGTGTCCACCCCCGACAAGCACAAGACGAGCCTCCCGGAAAGGTGAGCTCTACCTTTCAGGATTGGCTTGTGACCTCGAGGTCGACAAAAACGCGACGTCCTCCCAAAAGCTTCACTTTTGGTCGTGCGATGATTACGCTTCCGAAGCCTTCCTTGTCCTGTCGCATTGTCGACACTAGTACGTCCTGTACGGCGGGGGTAGGCGCTGGAGCTAGACAGAAAAAACTTGAGAAAATCTCAAGTTTTTTATTGTATATCCTGCATAAACCGAAGTGTATCTATTTTCCATGCATCTGCATGTGAAAATCGCACTAAATATATGTTTCCATTAAAGCTCTTTCTTCCTTTATTGTGAATGATCATATCTATTTCTACAGGTACTTCGATGTTTAATTCATTAGCTAGATCCTCGACAGGTAAAATGGCCATCCTGTTCAAATTAATATTTTCAATCTTCTTGAGATTGCCTTTCCCTTTCGTTTCCTGCAGCGAAAAGGCAGATACGATGCTAGCATCCTGCTGTTTATACCCTGCTATATAAGCACTGATTATTTCATAAGGGTCCGCATTGCCAGCGTATTCCTTAAGCCTTCCAGCTGCTTTTAATATCATTAATTTATGCGATAGATCCATAAAGTTTGTCCGATGTGTCGTACTGCCATGAAAATGAATACAAAAGTGACCAGGAAAGTTATTTTGCAAAGCACCAGCACCGTGAGGCATCCCATGCATGGAGGCTGCAATCCATTGTCCTTTATGAATAACGATTATCGCTCTCCTCTTCCAGCTCCATTTTCCATTATAGATTTCCTTCATTACTTTTGTTTCATTTGATGTTAATGGCTGAACATCGGCATGATGACTGCCAGCTCTTCTTTGTACTTTAAACTTTTTACCTGATTCTACATCCAAGACGGTGAACTTTGAGTACTTAGGCAAAATCTTATTAACCTGATCCCACGGGAGCATTTCGATTTGATGTCCCACCATGTTTTCATTTGCCTGAACATTTGTATCATAGGTACAAGCAGATAAAAACAGTAGAAATGCAATGAAAAATTTCATTTTCTCCACTCAATTTCTTAGTTTAATTTCTTATTCCTCTAAGAAAGTCTTCCAAAAAATCGACCCATGTATTCATTTTCATACAAAAAATCGTGTTGATCACACGATTTCATTAGGAGCTTGATTCTTTTTTCTCTAATATTTCCAACTGGCTTTCTATCTCCTGCCAATTTATCTTTTCACCGATAAAAACTAAGTTAAGGGGCATATTCATATTTTCCTGCAAATAGACAGGCATGCCGTATGAAAATTGAAAGAGAAAAGGATATTTCGAATAAGAAAATTTAATATACCCTTTTATCCGGTACATCGTATCAGGAAGATTTCTTAAAAAGTTTTCAAATTCACCTTGATCCACCGGCTTTTCAAACTTATAAACATAAGAGCTTAACTTTAATTCCTTCTTTACATGGGAATTCGCCGGTTTATCTTTTGTACTAAATGACAAATTCTTTATATACTCGATAGGTACTTTTGAGAATGCAGTTAACACGGAAAAAGCATGAGAATTTAGTGCCTGTATTTCCATTGATAGTTTTGCTTGCTCTGCTTCAGTTAAGACATCAGTTTTGTTTAACAGAATTAAATCAGCGTGCCTGACTTGTTCCATTAATAATTGCTGTACTTGAGGACCCAATGTTTTCCTGTTAAGCCACCTCATACCGTCAACTACTGATATAATACCTTTTACATGGATTTTATCTGCGAATAACGGCGAGAGTACTGCATCTAATACCTCAACTGGGTGTGCCGCACCTGTTGCTTCTATATAAATAACCTCTGGTTTTTCAACCATTAGCAGCCCCTGAAGCTGAGCCTCTAACTTATCTTGAATGGAGCAGCAAATACATCCATCCAGCAGTTCTTTAAGTGGAACATCCTCTTCAATTGCGTCTGAATCAATTGATACCTTTCCAAGCTCATTCATCATGACTGCTACTTTTCGATTTTGCTTCTTTTCCTCGATTAATAACTGCTTTAATAAGGTTGTTTTCCCGCTGCCCAAAAACCCTGCCAATACATATATATCCGTCTTAATCATGTATCTTCCCGCTCTCTCCTATGATCCTCATATATTTCTACGATCATCTTTTGCAATTTCTTCTCTAAAGAACTCATGTTTAAATTTATTAAATAGCCTACTGGGTGAAACATTTCCATCTTGCATTTCCAAATAGGAATATAGCCATTAGGATAATATACCCCATTTTTTTCTACACCTATTTCTAAATAAGAGTTATAGCTATCTAAAAATAGATCTTCCTTTGACGCAGATATTCCTTTTTTTTCACGTATAAGCTCAATCATTAACGATTCAGTCAGTATACGAAAATCGTCTTCATATTTTCCTTGAAGCTTTCTTCCTAAATTTTCGCACTGTTCCTCAATCCTAGCTACCTCTTGTCTAATCTGTTCATTTAGGTGAACAATTTGTTTCAAGAAATCACCTCTTCACACTATGCCTAAAGACACATTTTATCTGATTTTCTTGAACGTTACAATTGTAACGACCCGGAAATAAGAAAACGGGCATGAGCCCGCTTTCTCATTTTTCATGTAAAAAATCCTTAATCGCTTCTTCATTTTCCATAAAATCCAATTGTAAAACAGATCCTGCATGCCGATATTGTTTATTTTCAAAACTGTTGGAAATGGGTACTCTTAATGTTTGAACATCATTAACCGGATTTAACAGAAAGCTGGCACCGAGAGAAAAGGCATCATCGAACTTCAAGTCTGTTTCTACATAATGCATCGTGTGCTTAATCATTTCTGGGAATTTTGCTATTCCATCAATCGTTGCAAATTGTTTAATGGCCTGATCCTTTAATGAAATGAGAACCTCCTGCTGTCTATTCACCCTTCCAAAATCACTCATTTCATCATGCCTAAATCTTACGAAGGAAAGAAGCTCTTCACCGTGAAGTTTTTGCTTTCCTGGCTTTACACTTAAATTCATATCGTCAATCATCGCTTGAGAAACCTCAACCTCAAGACCATCAGGGGCAATTGTGTTCATTATGCTAATAAATCCTTTAAAATCAATGACGGCAATATGATCAATGGTTACTCCAAAGTTTTGTTCAACCGTTTGTTTAAGCAAGTCCTTTCCTCCGAGAGAATATGCATGATTGAGCTTGCTATAGGTCAATGGATGAATTGGAATTTTCACATAACTATCTCTCATCAAGGAAACAAGTTTAATCTTTTTATTAACTGGCTCATACCGAGCAAGCATAATCGTATCAGAACGTGAATTTCCTTCTCTCCTGCTATCAACGCCAATTAATAAAAAATTCTTTGGCTCTTTTGCCATTTTTAATGGCTCTGGCGGTATAGATGGAATGTTTTTTTCAATTACTTTTTCTATAACATTCTTCGGTTTGGGAAGATCATCTTCTTTATGATTTCTTTCAGAGGAAAAGGATGTACACGCAGTTAGCCCACCACAAATGAGAAATAAAATGAACCATCGTTTAATCAACACATCACCTCTTTACATGGAGCATCTATTTATGATTTATTTTTTTTAAAAAATAAAGGGAGCAAAATCTTAGACTGCCTTAATTTAATTGTTGGATGGAAGCGATGTTTCTATACCCGGTGTGTTTTTCTAATGCAAAAAAGCACTTTCAGCTGAAAGTGCTTTTTACAAAATTATCGCAGATTAACGGGCAGTAAGACCCCCACTTCAAGAAGTTGAGTAAAACATAAATTTCTAAGTGGGGATCAACAGCCCGTAAAGGCCCGATTATAGGAACACAG
>NZ_JBALOW010000098.1:10654-25496 GCF_036965085.1 Bacillus sp. JJ1532 | reverse complement strand
GAAATAGCCTTGAAAGGCGGTCTTAAATACCATGGGTAAAAGTAAAGTTAAACTTTGGACTAATCAATATGTAATTATTATTTTGTTGTCTTTAGTAATGTTTTGTGCTTTTTATATGATTACAGCAGGTTTCCCAATTTTTGTATCAACTATTAGTGATAACCCTGCGATTGCAGGAATCATGACCACGACCTTAATGTTGGCATCACTCATTACGCGCTTCTTTGCAAGTGTCATAATCCAAAAAGTGAATATGAAATTGCTGCTTATTATTTCTCTCCTTTATTTTTTGGGTACAATCGGTCTTACTTTTGTAAACCAATCAATCGGATTTTTAATATTCATTCGAGCACTACAAGGTATTGGATTTAGTATGCTTACGATTTTAGTCTTTACAATATCAAGTAGTATTGTTCCTAAATCCCGGTTAGGTGAGGGCATTGTTTTTTTCGCAATGTCTACAAGCGTTGGGACGACAATTGGGCCACTAATCGCAATTTCCTATCTTGCAAATTATTCATTTAGGTCGATGATGATGATAACTCTCGGACTTATGTTTTTTTCACTTGTGTGCAGTTTTTTCACAAAGAATTCGACGGTTAAAAAAGAAAAGGAAAGTCCACAGGCGACAAATAATGAACCTTTTTATAAGTACATGTTTGATAAGCGTGTCCTTCTTCCATGTATTTTGGTATCGTTGAATTATATTACTATTGCAGGAACAGTTAACTTTATGGGGGCGTTTGGTAAAGAGATCCATGTTGGCGGAAGGATTTCACAGTTTTTTATCGCACAGGGGATTGCGATGGTCATCTTTCGGGCATTCTCTGGTAAAATTTTTGATAAATTCGGTCACAGAATCCTTATTATTCCAGCCGCCATTTCAGGAGCTATAGGTTTGATTCTTTTAGGCTTTTCTACTAGTATGGTGATGGTTTTGATTTCAGGGGCATTATTCGGAATCGCTTTTGCCATTATCCATCCAATTATCCAAGCTTGGGCATTAACTCTTGTTCCACCCGAGAAAAAGGCAACAGCCAATTCTATGCTTCTTATTTTTATTGATTTTGGTTTGGCCATTGGATCAGTTGGTCTCGGGTTCTTAGCAAAAAGTGTTGGGTACGGTATGACTTTTAGTTATTCTGCAGCATTTATGATTATTATTTTGTTATTGTATCTAATTGGGAGCAAGAAAACGGTAACATTAGAAGCTAAAAGAGATAAATCATCCTGAACTTTACATACGAACGGAAAAACCATAAAAATCTGGGGCTGTACCATTGTCAACATTGACTTTTGGGACAGCCCTTACTTGATTCACGCTATCCGCTAATTGAACACACTGCTGTTTTTAACTAGGTGAGTGTAACTACAAAAATTGTAAAGAATGAGCAGATACTTTCAGCCTTATTGGGCCATATATTTGTTCCCCATACAGTTATGCATTTGTCTGCTCTTCCCATCTACTTCTGCCCTCACTATACCCCCTAAAGGGAAACTTCTTTCACTATTCGTTAGGAAGTTTATAAAGGTAACGCCCTTCATTAAATGGTGCGAAGGAATTAATTTTCTTCTTTAGCTCCAGGTTAATAATACCTATTTTCCCCATTCACTTTAGTAAAAGAATACAAGCAATAACGTAAACTCGTCCATATAATAAATTACTTTTGTTGAAAGGAGATGGCTATGATTGTCCAAATTACAAAACTGTCCTTCATGTGGTAAAAATCACTGTTTTTGTTCTAGTAGCAAGCTGAATGAAAACAAGTTTACGAATAGGAATGTGTTTAATCCTACGGTTAATGTAAAAGTCGAAATTGACGTAGAAAAACATAAAAATGACCGAAAAAAATGTGAGTGTTCAGCCAGAGTGAACACTCAGCAGGAAACACTGACATTTCTTGCAAGTATTTGCCCTAATTGCACTCTTCATGGAAGTACTGTTTCGGTTGTAGAAGTTGGAATGGCTTTTAACTCATCAAAAGTTAACAAGCCACAATGTATTTCTGAAAATCAAGGAACTATATTGAATGCCACAGGGGTTGGAACACTTATTATTGATCAATCAATCTCTCAGGCAAGTTTTACCCTTAATCTATTAGAATCTTTAGTAGGCAACGATTTTCTTATTTTCACTGCAAATGGTGGTTTAGATCAAAATGGAAATATTAATATTTTTGCAGCTGTTTTACAAGTGCCAGATAAAGAGCTAATGATCACATTATGCAAAGACTGTCCTACGACTTCCCAAAGGCATGTCAAACCTTCAAAATTAGACAGCATTTCAATGGATATAAAAAATGGAAAGATTGTAATGATGAAAAATGGTGATTTAGAAGTTAAAGAGCTTGAAGGCTAATACTTTTAGTACCTTCATCTTATCTGTCTTACTTTGTAAGAAAGGAGATGCTTTTCATTGTCTAAATCAAGAATTTGCCCGCATTGTGGCAAAGATCCATGTAATTGTACGAATAATAAACAGAATGAAAACAAATTTTTCAATAGGAATGTATTTCACCCAACTTTAAAAGTAGATGTGGATGTTCCTCTCGAAAAACGTAATCGAATCAAAAAAAAATGTGAGTGTTCAAGCAAAGTAAATATACAGGATACTTTTCTTTTCAATGCAAATATTTGTCCTAAATGCAGAATACATGATAGTACGGTTTCATTCGCTTTTGGAAATATAACATTCAACTCAACAACAGTTGTACTGCCTCAATGTATGACAACCGACAATGGTGCAAAATTGATTACTGCAGGGAATGGAACACTTGCTGCTTTTTCCGAAGAATTTCAAATCATTATCCAAGGAACTTTCACACTTGCTCTAGAGAAAAATATCGTTTTTAACGATATGTTATTGGACTTAATATCATTAACGGTAACTGGATTTGATCAAAATGGAAATACGGTATTTCTTTTACTTCTTATCTTACTAGTTCCAAATGAAGACTTTATTATCTCTTTATGTGATCATTGTCCACCGTATTCCTCTAAAATGAATAACCAAACTTCAAATATTAATAATCATCATAAGCAAATAAGTAAAGGAAAAATCATCATGATGAAAAATGGCCAAATTGTTATAGATACAAGATTATAATGAAGCTTTTACTTGTATTAAAATAACGGGCAAAATATCCACCTGAGCCCTTCTATCTAAAGGGTGGATTTTTTTGTTAAATTTACCCTTTACGCTATAATAAATTGATGGGCTAGCATTAATTAAAATTATTTACTTTAGTAACATCGATGCCCTAAATTTTTTTAAAGGAGCGATCATATGAATTCACTAAGCGGAAAAACTGCCCTTATTACTGGCGCTGGCAGAGGGATTGGCCGTGCTACTGCAATTGCATTAGCAAAAGAAGGTGTCAATATCGGATTAATTGGATTAAACATGTCAAATCTTGAAAAGGTCAGTGCGGAATTGAATCAATATGATGTGAAGGTTTCAGGGGCAGCAGCCAACGTTTCAGAACTTGAATCGGTTCAACACGCGGTTGACCACATTAAGTCCGATCTAGGACCGATCGACATACTTATCAATAACGCGGGAGTAGCAAAGTTTGGCGGTTTTCTTGATTTAACACCTGAGGAATGGGAAAACATTGTACGCGTTAATTTAATGGGTGTATATAATGTGACAAGAGCGATATTACCGGACATGATTGACAGGAAATCTGGTGATATCGTAAATATTGCTTCAACTGCCGGCCTAAAAGGAGCACCTGTTACTAGCGCATATAGCGCATCAAAATTTGCGGTGTTAGGGCTAACTGAGTCGTTAATGCTAGAGGTTCGAAAGCATAACATTCGTGTAACAGCATTAACACCTAGCACTGTTGCCACTGACTTGGCCATTGAAAACAAGCTGATTCAGGAAAATGCAGACAATGTCATGCAGCCAGAAGATCTCGCAGAACTCATTGTTGCTGGCTTAAAGCTACATCCGCGAGTTTTTGTGAAAACAGCAGGGTTATGGGCGACTAATCCATGATGATTACATAAAAGGCATAAATTTTTATAAAAATAATCCACCTGACCTCAAAAATCCAGGTGGATTATTTATTATTGTCATTTGATTGAAATCGGAACAGTTCACTTTTCTTCAAAACCACGGAATGCTACTATAAAGCACCAATCCTTGTGGTCGCATTTGCACCAGCCTGATTTGCCAAATGAATAAACTCTTCCATTTGTACATCCGTGACGGGTCTGCCTTTTTCATGAAAACAAAATAATAACGCCGCTAGGAAAGCATCACCCGCACCAGTTGTATCAATTGCCTTTACTTCCAATCCTTTCACACATAGCTCTTTACCCTCATAGTAAACACATGCCCCAGCTGAACCTTTTGAAATAAAAAGATAAGGAATATTAAATTTACTAATCTTTTTAATCGCTTCATCCATTACTTTCGTTTCTGTTAAAAATAGCAGTTCTTCTTCCGTCATCTTAACTAAATCGGCTCGATTCAGGAATGAACAAATGGTTTTCCTGCATTCTTCTTCGCTTCCCCATCGTTTTTGGCGGATGTTTACATCAAATGCTACTAATAAATTTGTTTCCTTTGCATACTCTAATGCCTTTTCTGTAGTCTTCCTAGCTGTTTCATGAAAAAGCGTCCCCGACCCAAAATAAAAGATTTTTCCTGTTTCAAACAGCTCTTTCGCTAATTCATTTTCCGTCAGCCATTCGTCAGGTGTTGGATTCACGTATGAATGAAACACTCTATCACCGTTCCTATCCTGCTGAACATACACTAAACAAACTTTCTTTGTATAAGAACGCACAGAATAATCGAGACAAACCTCCTCTTTTTTAAATGCCTTCTCAACGAATACACTTGTTTCATCCACACCTAATTTACAAAGATAATTGGATTTTACACCTAATCTTTTCACGCCTACAGCTAAATTAACCGTTGCCCCACCGAGAAACGGCTGAAAATTTTTATTCGTTTTATCTTGAGAAATCATATCTACTATGACCTCTCCTAATGAAATAATTCCATTTTTATACATTTTTGTTACTCCTTGAGGAATATTGATTTCATGTCTTTTTTCACCAACAATGGTTGTGTAAGTACATCATTTATGAAAAAAGACTGAACATGCCAGCGACATGTTCAGTTTAGTAATGATATTAGTCGAGCAACTATTGACTCAGTACCTTTTTAACAAGTATATCATGCAAACCGATAATAGATTAACACAAATGTAGCTAGAACAAAGATAAAATTTAGAAATACAAAGATAAACTGATCGACTTTAGTATTATGCATTTTAATCGGAGGGTTGTAAAAGGACACCCCTTCAATAATAAAGACGATTAATACAATATGAATCATAAAATGACCGACGATTTCTGTCATACCAAATAACATAGTTGTCATGATAAATATAACAGTAACAACAAATCCCAAAACCCGATTCAAAATTCCGACCACTAATAAATATCCCACCACGAACTCAATAAAAGCGGCCATTACAATAAATGAACCTGGAGCAAAACCAAAAGTTGGAACTTGGTGGTTTAGGACGATATCTAAAGACATTGCTGGGTATACCCACTTTTCAACTGCTACCCAGCATAGGGATAAACCCGTTCCTAAATATAAGAATGGAAAACCAATTTTCTCTAGTTTCGTATTTCCTACTAATAAGACACCAATAATTGCGACATAAAATCCGTAATCCAACATGTGGAAAATACCGTTTTCAATAGTTATAAAAACGAATAAGCCTAATAATAAAAATGCCCCAAGTTTTGTGGGAATGTGATGTGGAATTAGCAATAATCCAATTATTCCCCAAACTAGGTAAATAATGAATGTATTTTCAAGAAGAAATTCTGGTGCAAACAAGGTGCCATTCGTTACTTGGATAATTAAAGAAACTGCAGTTCCATATTTCAAGATATGTCTGCTGTACTTTCTTAAGCTTGACAGCCTATTATCAATTTTTTTGATTGTGCTCCATTCCGTTGTTTTGGGAATAATAATCGCCAGTAAAGCCAGCACAATTGCTGCTAAAATGGCTAAAGAAATAAATAATGGCGATAATATATTTTCAATTGCTTCTTTTTGTGGAGCCACCTCTGTGAACCATTTTACATGCGCATGCGTAAAAAATGGAGTAACAATGATGCCTAACAATAATAGAAGTTGAAATAACCTTTTCATAACAATATTCCTCTTCTCCATATAAACAATATGATTACATTAATAATATACCCCAATTATGTCTTTTGCGTATGGATTAAAATCGACTATTATGTGAAGTGTTTCACATGATAAAAAAAGGCATATGAATTATCTTTATTTAGCCCCAAATATGATAAAAAAACAATGATCCCAGTTACTTTCCTTTTCGCAGGCAGCTATTAAGCCGATGACGGACATTTCGACTTTCCAATACACTTCAAATGTCCTTTGCTTGTGGCCAAAATGGAGCAGCTCACTTCCACAATGGCCCCATTATTTTCCCTTGTTTACGACACCCAAGAGGTTTCTAATATCTCTGTATTCCTACATTACCGTCACAGATTCCCATTTGGCAACTTCTTCCCTAAGAGGAATGCATTTCACCCAACAATAAATGATAATGATGAAAAATAGCCAAATGTTAAAGACACGAAACCTGTTTCCCTCCCCCGTNNNNGTCCCTTTATATAAAATTAAAATCCTGCTAAAGCTTTAGCATACTCAAAAGGTGTTGGAAGGATGCTTGGCAGTACTTGTTGCTCATCTGCTGTTCGATTTGCCTTAATTTCTGCGGCATAATGAAAATTAACTTCAAGTAACCAAACATGATGATTATGATCGATCACAAAATCAATTGCAGCGTCACCAAAGTGATTTTGGTTATTTTCTAATTGTTTTAGTGCATTCATACATAGTTGAGTAATTTCTTGAACCTTTTGCTGCGTTTTTTCCCCATTTAATTTAAATAATTCCACAAGAGCTTTTTCACCTGGAATCATTTTAATTCTGTTGGTTGAACTTGAAATAATGCTTCCTTTTTCTGCGACTTTTGTTTCCATTGCTGTATACTTCCACTTCTTTGTCGTGTCCTTTTGAAGGTATATTCTAAAATCTACTTTATTTCCGGTATAATCATACCGTATTGCCTGTTGAACAATATATTTTTGAGTTTTAACCATTTTTTCTTGTAAAATGATTTCCAGTTTTTCAATAGATGAAATAACAATCTTGTTCCCTTTATTATCAGTTAAAAGATAGCCTTCCTTTCCCTTCTTTAAATGAAAAATCCCTTTACCAGAGTAAAGTTTTGTCGGCTTTAAATATACATCATCATATTTGTTTAGCATTTGTATAACATGATCGATTTGTTTATATGCAACCGTTTCAGGAAGATGTTTCCTTATGTCTTGGTGTTTATGCAATTTTACCCAAAAAGTCCACTTGTTCGAATAGTCATAAGGATAATTAAATAGATTTTCTCCAATATTTTCTATCCAATATCTGTAAGTCGATTTTTTCATTTCCGTTCGGTTAAATATGGAGGAAGGATATGGAAACACCCCTTGAACAAAACTTTTTGCTTTCGGATCGTAATAATAGCCTTCAATGGTTTTGTCTGACTTATTCATCGTGCTCTGCATAAAAAGGAAAATTAACCCATTTATCTGATGATAATTTTTAAATCGCAAGAGCTGCTGTTGGGGGTTTCTATAGTATTTAAGACGAACTAGAAAACCAATCACAGGACCTAGATATAGATGGTTGCTCATTAAATAATAATCGTATGGCAAATCCGGAATTGAAAGCACATTCGTTAATTTACTGGAAAGACTAATTTTACCCGGTTCAATCGTTTCATTTTGAATAATTGACAATTCTTTTGTAAATGCGCCAAAATGGAGAACTATTTTTTCAGAATTAATGTTTAATTGATTGATAGTTTCTACATGCAGATGAATGGTATTTTGATTAATATGATCATTAAATAGTAGAGTGACCTGATTGTTGTTTGCTAAGTGATTTTCATTTACCTTTTTCATTAGAACCCGCCCTCCTCTATGGTTTCTTTCCTGTTTTTTGGTTATAAGCTTTATACCATAGTATTTTGTTATACATAGATAAATCTTCTAAGTAGCGAAAACCACCAACGAGTGGGATAGAATTCGCCTCAATCAACCAAACATGCCCGGATTCATCGACGGCAAGATCAAATCCCCAGATCTTATGAGTATCGAATTCGTTAGTGTAACATTTGGCTACTGCTAAAGATAAATCATCTAATGCTGCCAATGTTTTTTCTAAGTCCAAGTTGGTAATATTTGAGTTTAATAGAGCCTCTTCCACCGTTACAACAGTTGCCCCATTCTGTAAATTGGTGATAATATAACCGTCTTGAGCTACTTTTCCGTGTTTCCCTGTAATCACCCAATCTAATTCTTCTCGTTTTCGCTGGACGATATAGCGAAAATCTATTGGATTCCCTTTTACTTTTGCAAGTGAGATGCAAATTTGGACAAGAAACTCCCTTCCCCCAAGTCTTTCTTGTAAAAATTGTTCGAGCGATTTTTCCTCCATAATAGTTGTTTGTCGTTTTCGAAGGTGAACTTCATATATCTCGTCCGTGATTTTCGATACTTTTATGATTCCCCTTCCTCCATTCCCTCGAGTAGGTTTTATCATTATCTCCTTATATCGACTCATCATTTCCCAAAATCGGTCTTTCGTATAAAGATGCGTCTCCGGTAAAAATTTCACTAGTTCCTTACATTCTAATAAAATTTGATGCTTGTACCATTTATCCATAATTGAGTTTTTCTCCAATTCAACCACTCCATAAACTATTCTTAACGTCTTTTCAATATATGGTAATTTCACATGACTGCTTGTTGCATTGCCTAAAAGTGAAAATATAGGTACAAACCAGATGCATTTAAAAATGCAGGGGAATACACTATGCAAGAGGTATTTTATAAGGAAGGAAGATGTTAACATTGTTGAAGCCGATACTTACGCTACATGATATTTTTGGCGATGGTTATATTTTTAATGGAAGAGGTTCATATCATAACAGCCAATGGCTCCCCAATTCCATTTCACAAGATTCATCTTCAGGCAGCATGTTAACATTAGCAGGAGAAACACCCATTCTTTGCCACAAGGATGTTGTTGATCCATTATGTTTAGATATTCATAAAGATGCTGGCCTCCAAGTTGCACGAAATATTTATACGTATGATAACGAAAATAGTTATTACAATCTATTAAATCAATTACAAAAATTAAATCAAAAAATGATATTAAATTACGCTCATCTGCCCTGCGAAATCGATAAAGAAAAGTACTGGATTAAAACAGAACTATTAACTTATTTAAATAATAAAAGGTACTTAGGAGAGTTAGTTCCGAAACAGTATGTTCCTGATCGGATAATTCTACCTATTTCTAAGTTAACCATTAATGATAAAATTTCTTTTGAGTTTCCGTTCGTTGTAAAAGCAGTTACAGACCAACCAAGCGGCGGCGGGTTTGATATAGTCATATGTAAAAACATAGAAGATCTAAAGCAAGCAACGCAGATTTTTAAATCCTGCCAATCTATTATTATTGAAAAATTTCTTTCTATTAAAAAAAATTATTGTGTTCAGTTCGTTCAAACTCATAAAGGTAAAATGATATACCTTGGTTCTGCTGAACAGATTATTAGTGATGAGGGAAAATACAGTGGTAATTGGATAGATGCAGATGATCAACCTCCGGACGCTGTAATCCAAATAGGCAAGGAAATCATGGAAAAAGCGGTTTCTCTTGGCTATTGGGGTGTAGCCGGGTTCGATATCGTTATAACCGAGGATAACCGTATCTTTGTCATAGATTTGAATTTTAGACAAAATGGTTCTACGGGAGCTTTACTATTTATGGAACAGATTATGACTTCTCTAAGTGTAAAAGTATTGAAACTTCGTAAATGGAAAACAAATCTGGGTTTTGATAAATTCAAGAAATCAGTCAAGCCCATGGTAAGTGGAAAAATGTTAATACCCCTCTGTATTTACAATCCGACCATACAAAACCCGGACAACCCTATCTATTTATCAAGCATTTTAGTTGGAAATTCAAAAGATGAAATAAAACAAATTGAAGGCCAAATGGGAAAAATAGGATTTAAATAAAAAGATGGGCATATGGACAGGGGCTAACTGTCTGTCCCTTCATCTCATAGTTTCTTCTCTTTACCGAAAAAATATTTGACAATTTTGTGAACAAAATGAATAATAAATGAAAAAGGGGGATGAATTAAATGGAATCTAAGTTAAAAATACTTAATGCTACAAAGTCTGTTGGGTACACAGTCCTTGCTATTGGTATCGCCATTTTTCTATACGGTTTCTTTGTAAGCGATTACAGCATACTAACAGGCGTTAGTATTGGAACTGTAATGGGGGCTATCTTTATCTTCCTTATTGGGGTATTTTTCGTTGCTACAGAAGAGATGAATGAGAAAACAGATAAAGGGATCAAGGTTTATTAATTAGTTATAAATCAGTCATAGACTTTGAAAATAAAATATAAAAGGAGCGCCAAAATAGACGCTCCTTTAGATGTATTATGCCATATCCCAGATCAAAATTAGTAATGTACCGAAAACGGTAACTAATGCGATAGCAAATGCATAATAAATATTCGTATAAATTGAACCTTTGTCTGCTGTTTCACCAGCATGCATAAATACAACGAGCTGAACGCCTGCTTGCACGAATGCTGTTACTAAAAGAATGGTCATACCCATTGCAAATGATAAATCAAAGAAGTAAACAGCAAGTGCCACAACAGTGAGAACCAACGAAAATACAAAACCAATGACTTGTTTGCGCGGGAATAATTCGCTCATGTTTACATCAATCCTTTCAAGTAGACGAAGCTAAAGATGAAAATCCAAACAACGTCTAGGAAATGCCAGTAAAGTGAAAAGATAAACGCTTTATTCGTTGTTTTAGGAGTCAAGCCTTGTTTTTTAACTTGCAGGATAATGAATAATCCCCAGAATAAACCAAGCGTAACGTGCGCTCCATGTGTTCCTAATGTTGTTAATAAGGCCGCAGTAAAGGCACTCGTTTGCAGACCTGCTCCAATGTGAACATAGTGTACGAATTCATAAATCTCAACGCCTAAGAAGATAAGGCCAAGAATGAGTGTGATGGCAAAAAAGGTCATCATCGCTTTTTTACGGCCAATGCGCATCGCATGAACACCAAGCCCGATCGTGAAACTGCTTGTTAAAAGCACGAATGTTTCAATTAGCACTGGTGCAATTTCAAAAATCTCGGCTCCTGATGGCCCGCTTCCTGTCCGATCTACTAATGTGAAGTAGGTTGCAAAAAGTGTGCCAAAGAGCATAATTTCAGCTCCAAGGAAAATCCAGAAGCCTAAAATATTCATTTGATTTTGCTCAGTACTGTATTCAAGTGGAAGCGCGTGATCTATTTTCATTAGCTAGCACCTCGCAATTTTTTTTCTGTGTCTTCAACTTCTTCAACGGAAATATAATGCCCATCATCTTGTTTAAATGAATTATAAGCCATACAAGCAAAAATACCGATTGTTGTAATAATTAATGGAATCCACATGCTAAATACAAATGAGAAGCCCCATACGAAGAAAATACTGCTCATAATAAACGGAACACCACTGCTATTTGGCATATGAATTTTTTCAATTTTATCTTTAAAAATTGATTTACCTTTTTTCTTATGATCCCAGAATGGTTCAATTGAATTTACTTCCGGTGTCACAGCAAAGTTATAGGCTGGAACCGGAGTATGTGTAGCCCATTCAAGTGTACGAGCATTCCATGGATCCGAACTGATATCTCTTGAAGCATAGCGTGTGCTGTAATAAACATTATAGACAATTAACGCGAAGCCAATTGCAAGTCCAATTGCCCCGGCAAATGATAGTAAGTTTAGTGGTCCAAAGCCAGCTTCTTCAGAGTAAGTGTACATACGGCGTGCCTGCCCGTCTAAGCCCGTGAAGAACATCGGGAAGAATGTTACGTTAAAGCTGATCGCGATAAACCAGAATGCCCATTTACCAATTCTTTCACTCAGCATGAATCCGAACATTTTTGGCCACCAGTATGTGAGACCTGCAAGCATCGCAAATACGACACCAGGAATAATTGTATAGTGGAAGTGAGCGACTAAGAACATCGTATTATGGTATTGATAGTCGGCACTTGCCATCCCTAACATAACCCCAGTTACCCCACCGATTGTAAAGATCGGAATAAATCCAACAGAATAAAGCATTGGAACGGTAAATTCAATTTTCCCTTTATACATCGTTAATATCCAGTTGAAAATTTTAATTCCAGTCGGAATCGCAATCGCCATTGTCGTAATCGAGAAAATACTATTCGTTAATGGTCCCTGCCCCATTGTAAAGAAATGGTGTGTCCAAACTAGGAATGATAAAAACGAGATGATTACAATGGAAGCAACCATTGATTTGTATCCATATAGATTTCTACGTGCAAAAGTGGAAATAACTTCACTGTAAACTCCGAATGCCGGTAAAATTAATATATAAACCTCTGGATGTCCCCAAACCCAGAATAGGTTTGCCCAAAGCATATCCATTCCGCCATTTGTCGTTGTAAAGAAGTTTGCTCCAAATAGTCGATCCATTGTTCCGAGTAGTAGTGCAACTGTTAGTACTGGGAACGCGAATACAACGATAACGTTCGCAATAAAAGCAGTCCATGTGAACATAGGCATCTTCATTAAGGTCATGCCCGGTGCTCTCATTTTTAAAATAGTCGTCATAAAGTTAATCCCCGAAATCAATGTACCGATCCCTGCAATCTGTATCGCTATCATATAATAGTTCGTTCCTACAGATTGACTGAAATCATTTCCTGCAAGTGGGAAATAAGAAGTCCAACCTGCATCAGGAGATCCCCCGATGACGAAGGAAATGTTGAATAACATCGCACCCATAAAGAATAACCAGAAGCTTAGTGCATTTAGACGCGGGAATGCTACGTCACGAGCACCAATTTGTAAAGGAACAACGAAGTTCATTAGGGCATAAATAAATGGCATCGCCATAAAAATGATCATGACCACCCCATGGGTAGTAAATACTTCATTGTAATGCTGTGCATCAAGCAGCGTATTTTCAGGTACAGCTGTTTGTGCTCTCATCATAATCGCATCTACCCCACCACGGAAAAGCATGAGGAGCGCAGAGATTAAATACATAATACCGATCTTCTTATGATCAACAGTTGTCAACCATTCACGCCATAAATAACCCCATTTTTTAAAATATGTTAAACCGGCAATAATCGCGATTACTGTCAAGCCAATCGCTACCATGGATGCATAAATCGCTGGACTTGGATGAGGAATGGCAAATCGATCAAAGTAATCCATTTTTTTTGACTCCTTTCGGGAAAAAATAATGCTTATCGAATAAAACAAATTTTTATCAATCTTTGAATCTATTAGTGATTGTTATGTTCGGAATGATTTTCGTTTGAATCATCATGAGAATCGCCTGCTTCGTGTTTATCATCAGCATGTTGTCCTTCATGAGAATCATTTGACCCATGATTATGTTCAGGAGCAGGACTAAATTCTAAATGAGTATTGCTAAAAGTTAATTGACCAAGATGGCCAGGTTCAAGCAGTTTTTCGAATTTTTCTTCTGTTAAAGGCTCAGCAGTCTCTTTCACTTCATCTACCCAATTATCAAACTCTGCTTCAGGCATCGCTTTCACATTGAATGTATTTTCAGCGAAACCTTTTCCGCTAAAGTTTGAATTTCGTCCCATATATTCACCAGGAACATCGGCTGCTAAGTGCAACGTGGTGACCATGTCAGCCATCGCATATTTTTGTCCACCAAGCTGCGGAATCCAGAAGGCCGTGATTGGTCCGAATGAGTAAAGCTTAAATTCCAACGCACGATCGGTTGGGATATATAAGTAGTTAACCGTTTCGATCCCTTCTTCTGGATAGCTAAAATGCCATTTCCAGTTAGAAGTCGAAGCATATACGACTAAAGGCTCCTTATCCTCATATCCCTTCGGAGTAGCTTCTACCTCATACGTAGATCTAACAGTAATGATTGATAGGAAAATGATGATAATAACAGGAATCCCTACACAGATTGCTTCAACAATCGGATTCCCTTCAATATGTGGAGGTTCGTAATCTTCCCGTTGTTTCGATGCACGGTATTTTAATAGTACAAAAACTAACAGTGCAAAAACGGCAATGACAATGATCGCCATCATCGCAATCGATATCCAAATGACATTAGCTGTCGTTTCGGCTTGAGGTCCTTTAGGATCTAAAACCATTACTGGTTCACAGCCTGTTAGCACCGTGATAATAGTAAAAACTAAACATAAAAAAGCCCATTTTATTTTCATTGAGGGTGCCCCTTTCCTTTCATTTAAGCTTTGAAGCATTGTTTAAATGTTTTTTCTGTGATTTTTATCACAATTTACAACTATCTTATTCCGATAAAACATTTAAAACAATCAATTTATCAGGATGTCACAAAATGTTCATGATATAAAGGTGAAAAAATTCACAAAAAGTTCAAAGTTCGCTAGAAACAAATATATTCATATAATAAATTTTGGCACCAGATGAAATAAGTGGATTAATATATTTATAATCAATCGATTTTTAATTTCTATCAGGATTTATGGCCCTCAGCTTGTAAAAAATGGTGAATGGCGTGATGGGAACGGCATTATTGCTCCAGCAGCATAGAAAATCAGGGATGAAGGGTTTTTAGAAGTCTCCTTAGAGCCTTTAAACGGGAAATTTCTGGGAC
>NZ_JBALOW010000098.1:7196-10549 GCF_036965085.1 Bacillus sp. JJ1532 | reverse complement strand
ATTTCTGGGACGAAGGTAGTTTAAAAGTCTCCTCAGAGCCTTTCAATACGAAAATTCAGTGATGAAGGGTGTTTAAATGCCTTC
Organism: Bacillus sp. JJ1532; assembly: GCF_036965085.1. Taxonomy (NCBI): domain Bacteria; kingdom Bacillati; phylum Bacillota; class Bacilli; order Caryophanales; family Bacillaceae; genus Bacillus; species Bacillus sp. JJ1532. The sequence continues at coordinate 10,465 of NZ_JBALOW010000098.1, read as the reverse complement.
TTAGAACCCTTTAACGCGAAAAATCCGTGACGATGGGTGTTAAGAATAATGGATTAGAAAAACGATTAAATTAATGGAAATGTAAAAGGACCAAACATAGAGAATAATGTCTAGTCCATCGAAATTAGGTTTCCTTTATATCAAAATAAGGTGGAACAACCTCCCTCCCCTATAACCACGCCTCTGCTAGTTTTTGAATTCCTTCTTTTATTTCTTCTATTGTAAGCCCCCCATATCCAAGGATCACCATGTGAGTTTTCGGTTTTTTTATAAATGATATGGATGCCGGGTAAATACGGACTCCTCTCTCTACTGCCTGGTGAATTGCACATTGTTCTGTGAGGTAAGGAGGCAGCTTTAGGACAATATGCAAACCTGAATGTTCCCCGATTATTTCAAACTCCTTTGGCAAGTAAGTTTCAATGGATTCTAATAAAACTTGAAGTGTTTTCCGATAAGTCGTACGCATTTTGGCAAGATGCCGTTCAAAGTGGCCTTCTTTCATAAAATCTGCCACTGCTAGCTGATCCATACGGGAGACAGTTGATTTTTGCTGTTCATTAAATTTTTCGAACGAAATAACTAAAGATTTGGGTATTATCATATAGCTCATTCGAATGGAAGGAATGAAAGATTTTGAAAATGACCCAAAATAAATAACATGCTGAAGTTGATCAATCTGTGCCAAAGCCGGAATCGGCAGTCCTTTGTAGCGATATTCCGAATCATAGTCATCTTCAATAATAAAACTTTCATGTTCATTGGCCCATTTTAATAAACCGACCCGCCTTTCGAGCGACATGATCATTCCGAGTGGAAACTGGTGGGCAGGTGTGGTATATACCAAATCTAATTTTTTATTAGGGATGGATACCCCAAAGTGATCTACTTGAATAGGAGTCACTGTCAGTCCTAGCTTAGCAAATACAGCCTTTGCCCGTATAAATCCAGGTTCCTCCATACCAATACGTGTTTCCATTCCGAAAAACTGACATATATCCTGTAACTGCATTTGTGTTCCGCTATAAATGAATACTTGGTCTGCTTCACATTGGACACCGCGTGAACGCCCTACATATTTGGCAATTTCTGTCCGCAACGCCCATTCCCCCTGCCACGGACTACTCACTAAATTCCCTTCTTCCATATGTTTTCGAATCAATCTTTTCCAAATCTGAAATGGAAAATGGACTGAATCCACATGTCCAGAATTGAAATCAATTAATCCTTCTTGGATCAAACATATAGAAGATTCCTGCATAGGCATATTCTTTGTAATCGGTTGCCATTCTTGTTCAATGGCAGATACAAAATAGCCTGACCGCTCACGACTGATAATATAGCCTTCCGCCAAAAGTTGTTCATACGCTTCACGAACTGTATGAATACTTATATCAAGCTGTGTAGCAAGCTGCCGTTTTGAAGGAAGCTTGCTATGTGGAAGAACTGTTTTTTTTATAATGGCATTTTTTATTTGTTCATAGATTTGGATATACATAGGCTTTCCTTGCACTAAATATATAGGCAGTTCCATTTTATTTCTCCTTTTGGTATGGTCATTATTTTTCTTTTTGGTTATTTTCATCATACCAAAATTTCAATTAAATGGATGAAAGGAGTGATTATTTATGAAAAAAATAATATTAGAAAATGAGGTTGTTCGCTTAAAGGAATTGGATCAAAATGACTTAGATGGTATTTTTGAAGCCTCACAGGATGAATTAATTTGGAAGCATATGACCCTGAACATCGCAACTAAAGTAGATGCGGTTGAATATGTGCAAAATGCATTGACCAATAAAGAGCACGGAACAGAATATCCATTTATCATTATCGATCAAAAAACAAAGCAAATTATCGGCTCCACTAGATTTCTAGATTTACATTTAGAACATAAGCGATTAGAAATCGGTTACACATGGCTAAATACAAAGTATTGGCGTACAAATATCAATTCAAATTGTAAGTATTTGCTGCTAGAATACTGCTTTGAAAATCTTGGCCTTCATCGCGTTCAACTGAAAACAGATCATGAGAATCTCCGTTCTCAAAAGGCCATTGAACGAATTGGCGGCAAAAAAGAAGGGATCCTGCGCAATCATATGATTCGCCAAGATGGCACTGCCCGACATACGGTTATGTACAGTATCACGCATGAAGAATGGCCGTATGTAAAGGAGCATCTTCAAAAATTGATGAGATAGTTAAGTAGTCAATAAGGGATTTTGCAATGCTCTCAATTGGAGGAGATCTGGGCAAAATTATTCCCAGACCTCTTTCAATGTATCTCGGAAAAGCTGGTTGAGTTCATTAGTTGGATTTGGAACACCGCAATGTCTCCTTTTTCCAAATTCTTCGAGACGTTCAATTTCTTTTTGAATAAATGAATGGAGGACGCCTATGTTCAAGTCAGTGCCCCACTCTTCTCCATCCATTTTGTGTTGAATAATTTTAACAATTTCTTCTTTCACTTCTCCTATAGGAATAAGCGTTTCAAACAAAATATGAAAGTTAACTGGAGGTATTGTTTGAAACTTTTCTATCCATTTGGCTGCTAGAAGTGGTCTTAATACATTGATATATTTCTTAATTTTTCGTTCATTCCCTTGAATACAGTCACGGAAATTCCCTTTTGCCATCCTAACATAATGATTTACCCCAATCACAGCTGAAAATACATTCTGTGCCATCAGCCGTATCTGCTCGATGGTTGAATAGGATTCATCATAAATTATACTAGAGTGTAACCATTCGAAAAGAGACGGATTGGATTTCCTTAATAATCTCAACGCCTTCGTGAGCTCCCAGCCGCTTAAATCCAATTGATCATCAATCAGAATTGAAACGACATCCCGATTTGGAATTTCTATCGTATCCCTCTGTTGATCAATAGATAGATACCAGTCCATTCGGTGTACATATATGAAACGAACATCGTAGTCACTATCTTTAGATGGGAACCCCCAGGCACGACTTCCTGCTTCGCATGCATAAAGGACCTTTATATCATAATCAACTTCAAGCTGACGCATTACCTGCTGGATATGATTAAACATTTGAATGCCTCCAATCCTTCAAATATTAAGTATCGGTTAAGGGCTATTTCTTTTATAGTATGACTATTTTTATGGGGCTAAAGCAAATAGGAGGAGGAGAACTTTCAAGGTTCTACCAAATTCAATTAATTCAAAAAAACAAAAAATTATATTGACATATTATTTTTCGTTTACTAAATTTACTCTAATAATAAATTCAGTGACGAGAAAGAG
>NZ_JBALOW010000098.1:0-7178 GCF_036965085.1 Bacillus sp. JJ1532 | reverse complement strand
AGTAAGATAAGCAGCCTGAATTACAGAGAATCGGTATTTGGTGAGAGCCGATGTTCAGAACTTGTCCGAAGTCATCTCCGAGATGCAAAGCTGAAGTCAGTAAGCTTTGACGGGTTTCCGCCGTTACCATGGATCACGTATAATTGTACGTTGACTTAAGTGCCGTAATTTTTTGATTTATTTTTACGGAATAAGGGTGGTAACGCGAGCGATAACTCGTCCCTACTATAGGGACGAGTTTTTTGTTATTCAAATATAAAAAAGGAGTGGGTTTTTATGAAAAAGTTAGACACATTATTTATTGGCCTTATGCTATTTTCAATGTTTTTTGGTGCAGGAAACTTAATTTTCCCTCCAGTTCTTGGTTCTGAGTCTGGCACATCTTTTTGGTTTGCGATGGCCGGCTTTATTTTAACGGCTGTTGGTTTGCCGTTTGCAGTTCTCTTTGCCGTATCGCTAGTAAAAGATGGTGCAACTACAATCGGAAATCGCGTGCATCCAGTATTTAGCACAGTTTTCATGGTTGCTGTCTATCTATCAATCGGACCATTTCTAGCGATTCCAAGAAACGCTAATGTTGCCTACGAAATGGGCGTGAAACCATTTTTAAAAGAATCATGGAACAGCTCAGTCGTTCTCGTCCTATTTTCAGTAGTGTTCTTCGCCTTAGTTTATGTAGTCAGCTTGAACCCTACTAAAATGGAAAAATATATGGGACGCTTTATCACGCCAGTACTGCTTCTAGCAATGGTGGTCTTATGTACAATTGGTTTTATGAAATTAGATTTACCACTTAGTTCGCCAAGTGAAGCTTATCAATCAGGCGCATTCTCTAAAGGTTTTATTGAAGGATATAACACAATGGATGCCCTTGCTGCGTTAGCATTCGGGATTGTTATACTTAGCGCTATTAAGAAAAAAGGAATCACGGACAGAAAACAATTAACTAGCTTTACGTTGAAGGCTGGATTTATTGCTGGAGGATTGCTATCCGTTGTATATGTAAGCATTGGATTAATCGGTGGAAAAATGACAGATGCCTCTTCCTATGAAACTGGTACAGGCATTTTAACAGCTGCATCTACCCTTTTATTAGGTTCCGGCGGTGTAGCTTTATTAGGCTTGATTTTCACTTTAGCTTGTTTTACAACATGTGTTGGATTGACAACAGCTTGCGGACAGTATTTTTCGAAAGTTATTCCGGCTGCTAGCTATAAAACCCTTGTCTTAGCCTTAACAATTATTGGGTTTACACTCTCAAATCTTGGTTTAAATCAAATTCTTAAATTTTCAGTACCTTTCCTTGTAACGGCTTATCCGTTAACAATCGTACTAATTACTTTAACATTCTTTAATCCCTTCTTTAAAAATTCAAGAAAAGTATACGGAAGCACAGTGTTATTTACAGGGATATTTGCACTTATGGGAGGATTAACAACATTTGGCTTAGACTTAGGACCTTTAGAATCGGTCAGAGCGATTCTTCCATTCTACTCAGTTGGATTAGAATGGATTGTGCCGGCCATTTTTGGGGCTGTCATTGGAATACTTTTGAGCGGGTTTGATAGAAAAGTAGAAAATGCAAAAACCGTAGAAATTAAAGGGTAATTACAGTGTTTTATATGTTAATTATATTTTAGGTGATTTTTATATAGAAATTTACCAGTATAAAAAGGCGAACGCAGATTACCACAGTTCGCCTTTTTTACCGAATTCCCTTAAAAGTGACTTTAGCTCAGGTTCTTTGTTGCAAAAGTTATTGAAGTTTAACTTTACTTTTTATTAATTGTTTAATAGGTGTTACGGATATTCCTAAAAGAATAAGCAATACTCCGCCCCATTGAAGAAATGACACATACTCTTTCAATACAATAATGGAGGCAATGATGGCAGTAGGAAGTTCGGCACCGCCTAGAATCGTAGCCAATCCGGATCCTGTTTTCGGTGAACCAATAGCAAAAAAACTAATAGGTATTACTACTCCTAGCAAGCCCAATAAAATACCATACTTCCATAATCCCTCTGCCATGGAACCATTATATAAAAATGATGGTGAGAAAGTTAGCATCAATATAATTAAAGCGCCAGTCGTCATTAATGCCCCCCGATTTAGAAAGGGAACATCGGCTTCAATTCTTCCAGTACTAAATATAAATAAGGAAAATGTAATAGCCGACAATAATCCAAAAATAATCCCCTTCATATCAAGGGTGGAAAAACTATTACCTATTATTCCACTAGCCATAACAGTGCCAATTAATAGAATCACAACAGACAAAATTTTCTCTCTGCTTGGCAGTCGTTTATCAACCAGGCTTTCTATTAATATACCAATCCAAGTAAATTGGAATAACAGTACAATTGCTATGGAAGCTGGAATGGTCTTTAGCGATATTCCATAAAACATGCCTGTAAAGCTTGATGATGTTCCTGCAAGGATTAAAATAAGTGACTTTTTGATTGATATTCGTTTTCTAGAAAAAAGAAGACTTAAAAGAAGCAGCATGATCCAGCCAAAAAAGTATTGGCTGCTAATAACTTCTCCAACGGTAAACCCATCCTGATAGGCAAGCTTTATGATAGATGCAATCAATCCATAGCTGCATGCTCCAAGAAAAACAAGAAGTGAATATTTATATGTTTTAAGCACGTATACCTCTCCTTAAGTTGTAAAAATAACGAATACCCACCTAAAAAAGGTGGGCAATTAAAATTATATCGCAGATTAACGGGCAGTAAGACTCCCACTTCATGACTAAGAGGAATCGATGAAGTATAAGTGGGAGTCAAACTGCCCGTAAATGCCCGATTAGTTCAACTAACAATCAGTGGTCGATGAGGGAGAATAAATCGCGACTTCTTGTAACAACGTCTGAACTAGCATATCCTATGCGTCAACCCCCCACTGATTGAAGTTTCACTTTATCTATTTTTTCAAATATTCGATAAAACGTTCAAGAAATCTTTCGTGATCTACATCTACACAAATGTTTACATTCGGTTCTTTTTTCAATAAATTTCTAAAGTCACAGATTGTCTGTCCATAGCTCAAGTCACTTTTTGTCTCTACGTCAACATAATATTTCTCTGACTTCACAAGACTTTTGTCTAAAGCCACAGCAACAGCTAGTGGATCATGTAAAGCACAAGCATTGACGCCATATAGGCCTAAAGAAAATCCCCTGTATACGCCTGTACTATTTTTGACAAACTCAAAGTATTTGGTCCCTTTTAATAGATTAATATGTTCTTCAGAAAGCATCACTTTTCGAGTCACATCTAAACTAACTAAAGTAATTTCCATGCCTGAATGAAAGACAATTTTCGCTGATTCTGGATCACCATAAATATTAAACTCAGAAGTCGGCAATGTATTTCCTCTGCCGGAAGATTGCACGATCCCCCCCATAATCACAACCTCTTTTACCCATTCGGCCACTCTTGGTTCTTTACGAAGCGCTAGAGCGAGGTTTGTCAATGGAGCAACCATGATGAGAGTAAGTTCTCCCTTATATTTTTCCGCCTGCTCGATGATGAAATCAGCAGCAAAGATACTATTCTCTTGTACACCCGCATCGATATGATCGAGCGCCCCGCCGATTCCATCTTCTCCATGAACTCTAAATTCATGATAAGGTTCTCTAAGAAGAGGGCGAGAAGCACCTTTATATACATTAATTTTGTTTTCCATGCCGAGCAATTTCAACATTCTGTGTGTATTAATATTTACTTGCTCAAGCGGAACATTGCCGCAAACCGTTGTAATACCTAAAACATCAAGCTGTTCGCTCTGTGTAGCATATAAAATGGCAAGTGCATCATCTACCCCAGTATCTACATCGATAATAACCTTCTTCACATCGATCACTCCTGACTTTTTTAGAAATAAATCCCAGCAATTGCACCACTCATTAGATTGGCCAATGAAGCGGCAATTAACGCACGAAAAGCTAATTTCTGAATAACAGCTTTTTGATTTGGCGCCATGGATGATAATGCTCCAACTAATATTCCAATAGAGCCTAAGTTTGCAAATCCGCATAAAGTAAACGTGATAACGGCTTGGGCTTTTTGTGAAAATTCAGCTGTTTGCCCAGCGAATGAAGAAAAGGCAACAAATTCATTGAATACTAATTTTTGACCAATTAAGTTCCCTGCCATCACTGCTTCGCTCCAAGGAATTCCAATAATAAAAGCAATCGGTGCAAATAGATAACCAAAGATCATTTCTAAAGATAAACCTTCAAATCCGAAAAGACCTCCGATTCCCCCAAGGATACCATTTGTGAAAGCAACTAAGCCGAGAATAGCCATAAGCATGACAGCAACACCAAACGCAATTTTGGCACCATCAAATGCACCATCAGTAATGACTTCTAGAATATTTCTTTTCTTCGGAGTTTCACCATTGTTTGCTAATTTCTTTAAATCTATCTCCGTGTTCGTTTCTGTTTCCGGCATTAATAATTTAGCCATGACAAGTCCTGCTGGTGCGGACATGAAGCTTGCAGCTATTAAATATTCAATGGACACACCCATCGCAGCTAGTCCAATCATGACTGCACCAGAAACAGATGCCAATCCTCCAACCATGACAGCAAAAATTTGCGATTTAGTCATATATGGCAGATATGGCTTAATGACAAGCGGTGCTTCTGACATCCCAACGAAAATATTTGCTGTTGCAGACATTGACTCTGTCTTGCTAACTTTTAAGAGTCTTGAGATAAATCCGCCGATAATTCGTACAAAAATTTGCATAATTCCTAAGTGATATAAAAGAGAAATTAAAGCTGATAAAAAGATAATGATTGCTAATACTCTAACCGCAAAAATTGAGCCTGCCGGACCTGCCTTGTCTGCAAGACTGCCGAATACGAACGCTACACCAACATCTCCATAATGGATGACCTTATTGACACCCGCAGAAACTGCTTGCAATGCTTCTTGTCCTAATTTTGATTTCAGAACAATAAAACCAAAGACAAGCTGTAAAAGAAATCCTAAACCAATAGTACGAAAATTAATCGCCTTTCTGTTTTCAGAAACTAAGTAAGCAATAAAAAATATGATTGAACACCCGATTAAACCCCAAAGAATATTCAATTTTTTCACCTCGCTAAAGTTTTTTAATGTTAAAAAATCCACTTCAAAATTCCGAATATACTATTTTCTCAATTTATTGCTTACCCGTTATTTTTCATGAAATTCTTAACCTCGTTTTCCGTTGGCATACCCGTTTGCGCGCCTAGCTTTGTCGTAGATAACGCAGCAACTGCATTGCCATATTTACATGCAGCATCCATAGTAAGACCTTTGCTTAGAGCGACTGCAAATCCGCCGTTAAACGAATCCCCAGCACCAGTTGTATCTACAACATTCACTCTGAATGCTGGTATATTTACTTCTTTTCCACCTTGATAGAAACTAACGCCTTTGCTTCCTTTTGTAAGAATTACTTTCTCTTTCAGAACATTTTCTTCCATTGCTTTTTCTAATACCTTATACTCATGTTCATTTGGCGTTAGATAATCAACATTTGCAATGAGGTCAGCAGGCAGCTCTTGAATTGGGGCTGGATTTAAAATAATTTTGACCCCATTTTCTTTTGCAATTTCCACCGCTTTTTCTACACCTTCTAGTGGAATCTCAAGCTGTAGAATGAGAATATCACTGGATGCAATTGTATCTCTTTTTGATTCAACGAACGCTGCTGTCACATGTTCGTTAGCTGCCGGAACGACAATAATACTATTATCTTGATTAGATACAATAATCGTAGCCGTTCCCGTCGAACCTGTAACCGGTTCCACATTGCTTACATCAACACCTTGGTCAGATAGATGTTGAATAAGCTCTTTCCCAAATGAATCATTCCCGACACAGCCAATCATGTGCACATCTGCCCCTAATCGGGCTGCTGCAACTGCTTGGTTTGCGCCTTTGCCCCCAGGATTTGTTTGAAATCGATTTCCTAATAGTGTTTCGCCTATTTGAGGGACTTGATCAGTTATCGTCACTAAATCCATATTAATGCTGCCGACTACTGTTACTTTTGGATTATTGCTCATTTTAATTGAAACCTCCTTAAGTTGATTGCCTTTCAACAAGGTGAACATCCAATGTATAGGTTGTTTCCAAAACTGGCTGCTTCTCTATTAATTGAACGAGCAAAGTTGCAGCTTTTTCCCCTAATTCATAGATGGGCTGAACGACTGTTGTTAATTCAGGTGTTGTAGCAGTTGACATCATGATTCCATCAAACCCAACAATTGCAATGTCCTCGGGCACTTTTTTTCCAAGCTTATGAACGGCTTTAATCGTTCCGATGGCACTAGTATCATTTGCCGCAAATATCCCATCAATGTCAGGGTGTAGTTGCAATAGCTTCATAGTTGCATCAAATGAAGTTTGCATGGAAAAATCTCCTTCAGCGATGAATGTTTCTTTAAACCAAGGCTCCTGACTTACTATTTCCCGATATCCTTTACATCGCTCATCAGCAGTAAAAATATCGTGCGGGCCCCTAATATGAGCAATTCGCTTTCGCCCTAATTCTTTCAAGAAACTTGCAGCAAGTCTTGCACCTTTTCTATTTTCAACTACGATTGTTGGCAGGCCCTTACTTATTTCCCGATCAATGCTGACAACAGGTATCTTAATCTTCTCAATCTGCTCAGCAGTCATGGTATTAGATGCAATGATTAAACCATCAACGTACTTCTGCATCATCATATCCAAATAAGCCTGTTCTTTAGCCCTATCCTCATCTGAGTTGCATAGAATCACTGTATACCCAAGCTTTATTGCTACGTCCTCAACTGCTCGAGCTAGCTCTGGAAAGAATGGATTCATAATATCTGGAAGCATTAAACCTATCGTTTTCGATTGTTTCTTAAAAAGGCTCCTTGCGACTGCATTCGGCTTGTAGTTCAATTCCGCAATCGCCTGCTCGATCTTTTTCCTGGAATCTTCGCTTACATAACCTTTGTTATTTAATACTCTTGAAACAGTAGCTACAGAAAGACCTGTATGCTTTGCCACATCCTTAATTGAAACCATTTTGTCACCTCATTGACCTGTAACCGGTTACACATATTTTATAGCAGAATCGTTTTATTAGTCAATAAGAATTTTGTCGAATCCTGTATAATATGTCATACAAAATGAATATATAT
>NZ_JBALOW010000097.1:0-18515 GCF_036965085.1 Bacillus sp. JJ1532 | reverse complement strand
ATACTAAATATTGGATTTATTCAATTAATTCTGTTAAATAATTCGCAGATATTTTTGGCTAAATAATACTATTTATGATTTGCATCCCTATGAAACTTTATTTTATCAAGCTATCATAATATGCAGATGTTTTATGCATATTTGACATTAATAGATGGAGCTTAAGGGAGTTTATATTTTTTTGAAAAATTAATTGTCTAAAGGAACACATTCATTTATATAATATTTATGTTTTTTAGTGATCAATAACTTTCTTATAAAAAACGCAGATATTTTTTGCGTATTGTACCAGAGAAAATTTGGTATTAAAAAGACACCAATTAGTAATTCAGCACTAAGTGAGCCAACAATCCCAACTTGTGGCATTTCCGTATTAATATCTCCAGCAGCAATCCCCACTAAAAAGCCGCTTTCCCTAAAAGAGGAAAAGCAGGCTATTTGTTAAATGATCATATTTAAGTTTGTATACGTCTTTTACTACTTAACTTCTTCTTTTTCTAAATCCTNNTGGGATTTTGATGCTTTCCTTCGTTAATTTTCCTTTTCCGTTCGCAACATCTTGTGCGATTTCATAGCCAGCCTGCGCATGGCGGACAACTCCGATTCCAGAGTCAACTGTCATCGCTACTTCAAGTCTCATGTCAGACTCGGCTGTTCCGTCTGCAATCATTGTTACTCCTGTGTGAACGGCTTCACCCATTGAGTAGTTCGCTTGAAGTGCGATCAGGTCACACATGCCAACTGCATTAAGAAGTCCATTCAATACTGGCCAGTCAGAGATTAAATCAGAGCCATCTTTCATGTTTTCAGATTCAAATGTTGGGTTCACAATGGAGCCTGAGTCTAAGTTGTCACGAGAGAATGCAACTGGTCCAGAAAGCTCGCCGCGACGAATCATATCGTTAACTTCTAATGCAAATGCTTTTCTTTGACCAAAGCCCATATAACAAATACGAGCTGGAAGTGCTTCAATTGGAATATGCTTCATCGCAAGCTTAATCCAGCGAGTTACTAGGTAGTCATCTGCAAATTTTTCTAAAATCATTTCATCAATTTTTCTTAAATCTTCTGGATCACCGGATAAGCATACCCAGCGGAAAGGTCCGCGGCCTTCGCAGAACAATGGACGAATGTATTCCGCTACGAAGCCTGGAAGACGTTTCGCTTCCTTCGGATCAAAACCGGCATCGACACATTCTTTACGGTGACTTGTACCATATTCAAAAGAGTGAACGCCTAAGTCCATAAATTTGATTAGCGCTTTCAATTCACGGATCATCGTTTCGCGTGCTTTTTCTAAGTAAAGGGTACGGTCGGTATCACGAAGCTTTTCTGCTTCTTCTACTGTGTAGCCTGCAGGTAAGTAAGAAATTGGATCGTGACCTGGCGTCATAGAAGTTGAGATATCTGGCAACCAGCCTTTTTCAAGTACCTCTTCGAAAATATCTGCAGCGTTTCCAACTACCGCAATACCTAGTGGCTTGCCTTCAGCAGCCGCCTGCTTTGCCATTGCAATCGCCTCATCCAATGAATCGGCTAAAACATCAATAAATTTCTTTTCAATACGACGCTTAATGATTTCTACGTTTGAGTCACATAGAATCGCTACTCCGCCATGCATGGTCATCGCTCTTGTTTGGTTTCCGCCCATTCCGCCAGCACCAGCTGTTAAAAGGATTTTTCCAACAAGTGAATCACTATAGTATAGACGTGCAATAGCTGATAATGTTTCGAATGTGCCTTGGATAACGCCCTGTGTCCCTATGTATTCCCAAGGTGCAGCCGTATAGTTCGCATACATCGTTAAGTTTTTATCTTGTAAATCGTAGAATGTTGGCCAATCTGCCTTCATAATGTTTGTCGTTGCCATGACAACTGTTGGGGCATATTTATGTGTTTTAAATACCGCAACAGGCATACCTGATTGCACAACTAATGTTTCATCATCTTCAAGCTCTTTCAAAGATTTAACAATCGCATGGTAAGATTCCCAGTTACGGGCGGCTTTCCCAATCCCACCATAGATGACAAGTTCTTCTGGCTTTTCAGCGTTTTCCATATTATTTTCCAGCATCCGCAGAATGGATTCCTGTCTCCATCCTTTACAGCGAAGCTCCGGCCCTCTTTGTGCTTTAACGGAATATAAGATTTCTGGTTGTGACATGTATATTTCCCCCTAGATTAATATTAATTTCTGTAACTCATTAATAGATATTGCAAAGAACGTGCCAAATTTATTAAACTAGTGAATTTTTCAAGAAATTAGTTAATTAGTCCTTATATATCAACAATTTTATTTAATATTTTTCTTTATGAATAATGTAATTATTAAATTTCTTAAATAATATCTTGGTAGGTCCTGCAGATAAAATTGGCATTAGAAATATTTAGCAGTTTCATTAGACACAATGAAGTGTAAGCCGTTACAAATTTAAAGCATGCAGATAAATACTGCATGCAGATTATTTAAAAAATTCATAATTAATGTTATATTAAAAATATGTATTTTCATAGTTAGCAAAGTCAGGAGGGAAAGTTTTGATTGCAGAATCTATTTGTAAATTAATGAAGGGCTATTCAGATGGCGTCATGATTCTAAATGAAAACTACGAAGTTGTTTGGCAGGACATGAATCAGATTAGTTCATTTGAGGTTGCTGAGGGCACTCATATTGCTGAACTCCTCCCATGTGAGCATGTACGCTTTGTGGAAAATGAAACATTCACAGTTTCATTTTCTCAAAAGAAATTTTCCGTTGAAGTGAAAACCTTCTCTGCAGATGTTCACTATATCATTCTTTGTTTTGAGGACATTTCTGACTTATTAGCCAATCCAAAAATGAGATTGTTTTGCTTGGAAAAAATAATAGAATCTCTTGGTGAAGGGGTTATGATGAGCAATCAAAATGGAGAAATTATTTTATACAATCTCGCTCAAGAAAAAATGGAAGGATTAAATCGGAATGAGATTATTGGCAAGCATTTATGGTCAGTTTATAACTATAATCCGCAAAATTCCGAACATAAACATACTTTTAAAACCGGAAAGCCGATATTTTCAAGATACAGGGCGCATTCAACTATTAATGGGGTCCCGAAGTATGTGAACTATAGTACTTTTCCCATTCAAAAGGATGGAGAAACCATCGCGGTATACTCTATTAGCACGAATGAGACTAGACTTAAAGATATGCTTTACCAAACAATTGAGCAAAAGCGGAAGATCGCCTTCACAGAAAAGAATGGTCAAGACTCAAAAAATGGCACTACCTACACATTTGAAAACATTAAGGGCAATAGCCTTTCCTTAAAAAATCTAATTCAGGAAGCACAGAACATTGCGATTCATAATACGGATGTCTTAATTGTCGGGGAAACAGGAACAGGAAAAGAACTGTTTGCCCAAAGTATTCATAATCATAGCTCAAGAGCTAACAGTCCATTTATCGCGATTAACTGTGCAGCCATTCCGGAAAACCTTTTGGAGAGCACCCTATTTGGTACTGTTAAAGGGGCATTTACAGGTGCCACTAATCAAATTGGTCTTTTCGAGCATGCAAAGGACGGGACATTATTTTTAGATGAGATTAACTCGATGCCTATGACATTGCAATCGAAGCTAATGCGCGTTTTGCAGGAACGATTAGTCAGACGAGTTGGCTCAAATGATGTTTCACCTGTTCAATGTACTGTCATCAGTGCCTCGAACGAAGATCCGGAAAAGCTTATAACTGAAGAAAAAATGAGACTTGACTTATTTTACCGTATTGCACGAACAAGCTTGTACATCCCTCCATTACGGGAACGGACAGAGGATATTCACTTCTTTATTGAATATTTCCTAGAATCCTATCAGGAAAAGTTCAATAAGATCGTGCCAAAAATCTCGAAATCATTGATGACAACTCTTCTTCAATATCATTGGCCGGGAAATACTAGAGAGCTTGAGCATTTAATAGAGAATCTCATTATTCGTGTTTCCGAAGCCGACAAGGCAATTGAAATAGATCACCTGCCAACTTACATAAGACGGAAAATCTTTTCCAATAAAAAAAATAAATCTATTGAAATGAAGGAATTAGAGAAAAAGCCGATGAAATCGATTTTTGCCAATTCCAAAGAGCATTTTATCCAAACAACCTTAGAACAAACAGATTGGAATATCTCTAAGGCCGCTAGGAAACTTGGCATTACCCGTCAAAGTCTTCAATACCATATTAAAAAGTATGGACTTGAAAAGCCACGATAAAAGAAAGAGGGACAGATTAGATTGTCAATGGCATCATTGAATCCTCCAATTTTTGGGCTCCTAAGTGTTAAAAAGTGTAAGAACTAATATTCAGATGTCTATATCTGATTAATGGAAGTTCCAGGTTTCAAGGATGTTCAAACAGCCTTGAGAAAATTTGAAAAACTTACAGTTCCAAGTTGTATCTGCTAAACTATTAGTTTCTTTTTACATTAAGACTCCTCCGTATGTTTGAAATTTTGGTTGGGTAACCAAAATTTATTGGCAATAAACAGGAGTTTATTAATACCATGCTGAAAGCTTTTGGAACCCTATGCCTAGCATAGGGTTTTTATTTCCACAATAATAATTTACTCTTCACAGCTGTTAAAAATAAGATATTCTTGTATATCCTTCAATAAAATGGTAATATTATTTAGTTATTCTGAAGGGAAATCGAGGATACAGCATGAGAATAAGAGATTGGGATTCAAATCTAAAAGTACGATTATTTGGAGAAGCGGCAATTAACATCACTTTTTGGATGTTCTTCCCTTTTTTGACGATTTACTTTGCAGGTGAATTTGGGAAGGATAAAGCGGGATTGCTGCTTATTTTTTCTCAAGTATTTTCCGTTTTAGCCAATTTAATGGGCGGGTATTGCGCGGATCGTTTTGGAAGAAAAACGATGATGGTTTTATCAGCATTCGGACAGGGCCTTAGCTTTCTAGTCTTTGCGCTAGCCGATTCCCCATGGCTGAATTCGCCATGGCTAGGATTTATTTGCTTTGCCTTTGTTGGCATTTTCAGTTCATTTTATTGGCCGGCAAGTCAGGCAATGGTTGCAGATGTTGTGGAGGAAAAGCATCGCAGCCATGTATTTGCGATTTTCTATACCTCTATTAATATTGCAGTTGTGATCGGACCTGTGTTGGGAGCCATTTTTTACACGAAATACCGTTTCGAGCTTCTATTAATTGCGGGCATCATCTGTATTATTTTAGCTTGTATTTTAGCAAAAATGACGAGAGAAACTATGCCCAAACAGTCCCATATAGTTAATGAAAATGATAAATGGTATTCCTTTTTAATCAAGCAGATGAAGGATTATGGGATCATTTTTAAGGATAAAGTCTTCCTTCTATTTATCATAGCAGGTGTTCTGGCGGCACAAACATTTATGCAGCTGGATTTATTAATTCCGATTTATACGAGCGAGTTTATAAACAACCAAACACTGTTGAAATTCGGTGATTGGGCCTTTACGGTCAGTGGTGAGCAAGCTTTCGGCATTCTTTTATCTGAAAATGGTTTTCTCGTAGCCTTATTTACTGTAGCTGTCACGAAAATCATGATTAAATATAAGGAAAGAAATGTATTTGTGATTTCCTCCCTTACGTATGCAGTAGCCATTTTCATGTTTGGACAAACGACTTGGATTTGGGGTTTAATCATTGCAATGGCACTCTTTACATTCGGTGAGCTAATGACAGTAGGCATTCAGCAAAGCTTCGTTTCAAAAATCGCTCCTGAGCATATGCGCGGGCAATATTTTGCGGCTGCAAGCCTGCGGTTTACATTCGGCAAAACGATTGCACCCATTTCCATTCCCTTGACTGTGTGGATTGGGTATGACTGGACGTTTTTAATTTTAGCTGGCCTTGCGGTTTTAAGTGCTGTGCTTTACTGGCTCATGTTTTCCATTTCTGAAAAACCAAATACAGTAGTTGCCAAAAAGGGATCTATCTAGGATTCCTTTTTGTTTTTTATTTCTTCAAAGTTTCTTTTTCCAAACAAAAAAGTTACAATTATAAAGAAGATTTTGGTAAAGGAGATTATATAATGAGTGACTTTCAAACGAATTTAGAAAAATATGCAGAGCTTGCTGTAAAGGTTGGCGTTAATATTCAAAATGGGCAAACTCTTGTCATCAATACAGCCCTCGATTCAGCTGAGTTAGTTCGACTTATCGTAAAGAATGCATACGAGGCCGGTGCTTATAATGTAGTTGTGAATTGGAATGACGATATTGTATCTCGTACGAAATATGAGCTCGCACCTGATGAGGCTTTCAATGAATATCCAGAATGGCGTGCGAAGGAACTTGAAGAATTGGCAAAGAACGGCGCTGCCTTCATGTCCATCGTTTCAGCAAGCCCCGACTTACTAAAGGGTGTTAAATCCGAGAGAATCGGTAATTTTCAAAAAGCTGCGGGGAAAGCACTTTCAAATTACAGAAAGTTGGTAATGGCGGATAAAGTCAGCTGGACCGTTATCGCAGCCCCGTCTCCTGCTTGGGCCGATATGGTATTCCCTGATGCACCTGCAGAAAAAAGAGTGCAATTATTGTGGGATGCGATTTTTAAAGCTACACGTACAGATTTAGAAAATCCGGTGGAAGCTTGGAAGAAGCATGATGAAACACTGCACGAGAAAGTAGATTATTTGAACAGTAAACGCTATAAAAAGCTGCACTATAAAGCACCTGGTACTGATTTAACGATCGAGCTTCCTGAAAAGCACCTTTGGTGTGGGGCCGGCAGCATCAATGAAAAGGGTCATGAATTCATGGCCAATATGCCAACTGAAGAGGTATTTACTGTGCCTCATAGAACTGGTGTTAATGGAACGGTATCCAGTACAAAGCCATTAAGCTATGGCGGAAATATTATCGATCAATTTTCATTAACATTTGAAAATGGCCGTATTGTTGATGTTAAGGCAGAGAAAGGTGAAGAAATTCTTAAACAGCTTGTCGAAACAGATGATGGCTCACATTATCTTGGTGAAGTGGCGCTCGTTCCTTTTAATTCACCAATTTCTCAATCTAATCTGCTTTTCTATAATACTTTGTTCGATGAAAACGCATCAAACCATCTTGCAATCGGCAGTGCCTATGCATTCTGTTTAGAAGGCGGAAAGCAAATGTCTAGTGATGAGTTAAAGGAACATGGTCTCAATGATAGCCTAACACATGTCGACTTCATGATTGGATCGGCCGAAATGGACATTGACGGCATTACAGCAGACGGAAAAACAGAGTCTGTCTTCCGCAATGGGGATTGGGCATTCTAAAAAGAAAAGCGGAAGAGCCTTGATCAGATGAACATCGACTAAAAACCGCAACGTCCTGTGGCGAACGCCGATGTCAGCACATCCTGTGCAAGTCCGACAAGCATAAGCCAAGCCGGCAGGAAGGTTGTACTTTAACCTTCTTGACGGCTTGGCTTATGACCTCGAGGTCGACAAAAACGCAACGTCCTCCCAAAAGCTCAGCTTTTGGTCGTGCGATGATTACGCTTCCGAAGCGTTCCTTGTCCTGTTGCATTGTCGACACTAGTACGTCCTGTACTTCGGGGCTAGGCGCTGAAACTAGACAATAGCAGGTGAAAGGCTGTCGACTTTGTCGGCAGCCTTTGCTATGTTTATTTTTTTGATAAATAGATATTTTTCACCATACCATTCTCATCAGACAAAACCTCTACAACATATTTATCTGCATTGTAGACTGCGCGAATCTCCTTATCCGCATTGATCCCCTCTTGCTCCGGATCTCCAAGTAATTTCTTAATCTCTTCTAAAGTTGTTTTCACACGCTCGCCGGGAATGGAGACGGCTGTTACCGAACCAGTTGCACTATCATAAAAATAGGTAATTTCCGGGTACATCAAATAGGGTGTACCTTCCATAATCCCTTCCTCCATAAAATTAGGCTCGGATTTCTTGATGTTAGCAATATTCGTTCCGATTGGATACGGACTTCCTAAAGGGATTCCTTGCTTCGCCTTTTCAACCATATCATGGCTAAGCTCTATGTTATGGAAGGGATAGTATAACTCTCTCTTCTCACTCCATCGTTTATACCATTGCTCGCTTAAATTCTTTGACTTTTCATCAAATGCAGATTCATCTTTTTTGCTGATTTCCAATGTTTCTTCATTAAACTCCCATGTCACAAACTTCCAAACGTTATTTTCCTGTAAATGAGCAGTTTGCAAATATTTTTGATTAATCGTCTTTATTTCCGTTCCAGTAATTTCATCAAGTCCTTCTTCAGGAGCAACCTTCACAATCTCTCCATCTTTTATGGCATATAAATAGGGATTAAAAGTACGTTGTTCACTTGGATAAAGTGCAATAAAGACCGCAGTTTTCCCTAACTTTATAGAATAGGCCTGGTTTAAAGATGGATTAAATTTGAAAGGGGCCCCATTGCCTAGGGCTATCTGTTTATATGCTACTGATGAATCCTTGTCTGCTAGATAAAAGAAATACATTCCGGTGAATAGTTGATTTTTCCCGCCTGAACCGTTCTCCTCTTTTATTACATTGTGCTCATCCTCAGCATAAAGAAACACCGAATAATCGTTTGACCCTTCTGTCGCTTCAAACTGGTAAAGCGCTTTTTCCTTTAACCAAGCTATGTCCTTTGTCTTCATCTTATCAACAGATGTTTGTACAGCTGAAGATTTAATTTGTGTATTCCCTGTAGTATTTATAGCATTTGTTTCATTCGAGCATGCTGCTAATAGTCCTGATAACATCAAGAAAGAAAGTATATATAGATAATTTTTCATTAAAATCTCCCTGTAAATAAAAGCAAAATTTGTATAAACAAGTGTTATTTTTTCATTACAAAAATGACAAACTCTTTTTGTATGTTAAAAGTGTAACAAATCGCTCGCCATTCTACAAATCTCCCAATATACCCATTTTTCGAAAAACTCCCCTCATCGGCTAACCCCCACCTATCCTCTGTCTTAGGATAAAAATAATGCTTTCATAACTGGTGATTTGCCTAACGAGCATAGTATAATTAACGTTAATTTTGTAAGAGAAAGGTGTTTTTCAAGCTATGCTGAATGAATTTAAGAAATTCGCATTAAAAGGGAATGTGTTAGATCTTGCAGTCGGGGTCATAATCGGGGCTGCTTTCGGAAAAATTGTTTCCTCCCTCGTGGAAGATATTATTATGCCGCTAGTAGGGCTGCTTGTGGGTGGGGTTGATTTGACAAAGCAGCTTGTTATTACAGTTGGAACGGCTGAAGTAAGGGTTGGGGCTTTTACTCAGACTATTTTAGATTTCCTTATTATTGCGTTTTCGATTTTTATTTTCGTCAGAATCATCAACAAACGCTTTAAAAAGCAGGAGGAATCGAAGCCGGCAGTCGATAAGAAGGAAGTTCTTCTAACGGAAATTAGGGATTTATTAAAAGAAAAATAATTTTTTTTGAAACCCTTATAAAGGACAAACGTATAATTATTAAGAAAAAATTTATGGGGTGAAGCATCATGTATATGCAACAAACAGCAAACCATAGTCATCTTCCTGCTGTCTTAAGAACATTTGCGATTTCATTAGGAATTGCCTTTATTGGCACAATGGCGGGAGTTTTTGTACCACCGGCTATGTTTTTGCCGCTCATTATTCTTGAAATAGGAATGCTCCTTTTTGCATTTATAATACGCCGAAAAAAGGCTATGTCTTATTCGTTCCTATTCGCCTTTACATTTATTTCGGGAATGACAACCTACCCGATTATTTCTCACTATCTTGCAACAATCGGCCCGAACCCGGTTTTGCTTGCATTAGCGACAACAACTACCATTTTTACAGGCTTAGCGATTTATGCTTCAACAACAAAGCGTGATCTGACCTTCCTGGGCGGTATGCTGATGGCTGCTTTGTTTGCATTGATCGCCATTTCGATCTTTAATATTTTTTGGCCGCTTAGCTCAACAGGAATGCTTGCTTTCTCATTCATTGGTGTGCTTGTATTTAGCGGATATGTTCTTTTTGACTTTAATCGTATGAAAAGATACGGTGTAACAGCTGAGGAAGTTCCATTAATGGCTCTAAACTTATATCTTGATTTTATTAACTTATTCATTAATATACTGCGTATTTTCGGTATTCTTGGAAGCAGAGACTAAATTCTTATACTGGCTGTGTTTGTACTAAATTAATCAATATAAACACATAGAAAAATAGAGTGGAAGTTATGATCCACTCTATTTTATCGTTTTTTAAAAATTTTAACATTTGAAAGATTGTTTGAATCCGTGAAAATAATATCCTTTTTCTTAGTGATTTCTTCCAGCCTTTTTACCGCTTGCTCAAATTCTAAATTGCTCATTTGTTTGGTTGCTAGTAATGAACAAAGTATTGCAAACCCTATAGCAGTCGTATCAACATGAACATCTACCTGCAAATCCACATCTGAGTTTCCACTTTGCCCAATCGAATTTTTACTCTCGTTGTTTATTTTAATTGTATTTTGTTCTTTTGATCGTGCTTCAGCACTATTCCTATTTTCTTCAATGTTATTTATCTCTATGTCATTTTCTTCGTTTGAATTCATGAAACGGGAAATATATTTATTTGCTGGCCTTCTTGAACTCATACCATCACCTATCCTAATAAAGGCGGGACTTAATAATCCCACCTTTTATATTAGAAATCAAAATCAGCATCTATATCAGTATTTTGATTTTGGTCGTTATCCTGCTCCTGATCTGATCTTACACGTGCATTACTTTTGCTGTTTAATCTAATGTCGACTCTAGAGTTACCAGAATTATGGATTGTACTTCGAGCCACATTTGTGTTTTTATCCGTATTTTTAACATTAGCATCTGCTTCAGACTCTGATCTATTACGTAATTCGGTTTCGAAATCAGAATCCACATCTAGATCTACATCTGTGTTTGTATTGTTTCTGCGGTTTCCTCCCGCGCTCACAAAGTTATCATTGTCAAAATGGGATTTCCGTCTCCTTCTCCTCATATTAACTTCCACCTTTCTGATCTAATAAAACTTTTATGGTAGGCGTGTAAAAATACCCCTTTCATACACGCCTAACTATCTGAGTACAGACAAAAAGATTTTTAGCAGTAAAATAATAATTTTCACTGCTAAAAAAGCAATTTATACTGTTAATAAACTATTGAGTGGAGTTAGAATTATTTATACATTAATCATCTATATCTACATTAATATCTTGGTCTTGATCATTTTCCTGTTCTTGTTCTGACCGAACACGAGCGTTGCTTCTGCTATTCAGTGTAATGTCAACTCTCGAATTTCCTGAATTTGTGATTAAGCTTCGAGCAATATTCGTATTTTTATCAGTGTTACGAACATCTGCTTCAGCTTCAGAATTTGACCTATTTCTTAACCTATTATCAATATCTGTGTCAAAGTCTACATCCACATCAACATTTGTGTTTCGACGATTCCCTCTGTTTGAACTCCTAAAAAAATCTTGGTTTCCATTATCATCAAAAGATCTAGTCATTCTACCTTCATCTCCCTTCGGTGTACTTAATAAACAATATATTCGTGTACAACTATCATGAATAGACTAATCACCAAGGTTTTTTACCCATTTATTCATAAAAATATCTCCCACAGGAAAAACCTATGAGAGATAATTATTAAAAATTTTTTTTAAGTTTAATAATGATAAATTTTTGAGTAAATCCATGATTTTATTTAATTTCCAAAAACTTGTGATTAGTAATTCATGTACTCCTCTTTTAAAATACTATAATAAGTTAAATCAATGGCCTTTCCGTCTTTAACAACATGATTCCGGAAAACTCCCTCGTGCTTCATTCCGCATTTTTCCATAATTCTCCACGAACCAGGATTGCTTGTAAATGCTGCTGCATAAATACGATTCAGGTTTAATATTTCAAAACCGTATTTAATGACCAGTCTCGCTGCTTCCGTTCCATACCCATTCCCCCAAAATGGCTTGCCAACCCAATAGCCAAGCTCTCCGCGGCGATGCTCCATTACTTTACCAATACTAATGAGGCCTATAAAACCATGATCCTTCTTGCTGATAATGGCAAAAGTGACCGCTTCCCCCTTTTGTTCTGCCTCTAGAACCTTGGCAATAAAATCCCTTGCAGAGCCCTTCGGATACGGATGCGGTATATATAAAGTCGTTTTCGCTATCTCGTAATCACTTGCATATTCTTCAATCTTTTCCGCATCTTCCAGTGTTAAAGAGCGTAAAATGATTCGTTTTCCGTCTAAAAGCTCCATACTCGTACACACCTTTATTCAAGAGTTTCTTAACGACTATTATTCTACTGTTACAGCCAGTTCCTTTATTAACAGGGATGGCGAACCGATATAACCTGGAGCGACAAAAGAGAATGAAAAGTCAAGATCAGATCCAATTTGCTCAATGCTGTTTAATAGCTCATAGAAATTCCCGGCGATTGTCATCTGTTTGACAGCAAACTGAATTTCGCCATCCTTTACATAAAACCCTTTGGCAGCTAAAGAAAAATCACCTGAAACCGAGTCTGCACCAGAATGCAGCCCTTCCAAATCCGTTATGATGATGCCTTCCTTTAACGATGAAGTTAGCTCATCTAAACTTTTATGGCCAGGGGTAATATAGAAATTCGTTGGGGAAATAGCTAAAGATCCTTTATAGGAAGATTTATAGGCATTCCCCGTTGACTCGACATTTGCTTTCTCTGCTGTTTTCCGATTGTGAAGAAGTGTAACAAGTCTTCCATCTTTGACAATATCCTTTTTAGCTGTTGCCATTCCTTCACTGTCGAAGGTTTTGCTGAATAACCCATTTTCAAGAAATGGATTATCTACAATTTGTAATGTAGGAACAGCAATGACCTCTCCAACCTTTTCTTTTAAAAGAGACTGGCCCTTTTGTGCATTTTCGGCAGAAAAAATCGGCGAAAAGGTTTGCAGGAGACTTCCTGCTGCGGTATTTCGTAATATTACCGGATAGCGTTTACTAACTGCCGTTTGCGCATTTAACTGTGAAAGAGCCTCTTCAACAGCATACTTGGCAATTTCTTCAGGAACTAAAGAGGAGAAATCCCTTGTCACGTTTATATATAAACCTGTTTTAATTTCATCCCCCTGCTTCACAACAACAGAAATAAACAGACCAATATGGTTAAGCCTTTCCTTCAGTTCTAGACCCTTGCTATTTATGATGGTTCTCTCTGAATCTGCACTTTCCAGCATAAAATAATTCGTCCCTGTTACTCTTTCATCATAGGCATAGATATGCTTTTCGATTGTCTTTAGTAGTTCTACTTTTTCTGGAATAGTTACTTTCTCCAGTTCATTTGAATAAAAACTTCCTTCATAGTAAGAGTCGCTTCCAGCAAACATCTCTTCCTTTGTTTCTTCCTCAGAAATTAGGGCATTTTCCTTGGCACTTTCTACTAAAAATAATACGGATTCCTCATCAAGCTTTTCGGTGAACGCGCTGCCTGTTTTCCCATCAATTATACCCCGAAACGAGAAGCCAGCTATCTCAGAGCTTTCATAGGAATCCAGCTCGCCTTTAAACAAACTGCAACTAAATTTCTCCTCTTTTTCATAATAAAGCTCCATATCAGAAAAACCATGCTGCTCACCGAGTGAAAAAAGCTTTTGCTTAAAATCCTGGATCATCATCCTTACTCAGCCTCCTTACTGCCGCCAACCGTCATTTCACTTACCCGAACCATTGGCTGGCCAACATTCACTGGGATGCTTCCGCTTAAAGAGCCGCACATTCCCTCGCCATGAGCTAAATTATTGCCGACCATGTCGACAAGCTTTAATGTTTCCGCACCGTTTCCAATTAATGTAGCCCCTTTTAGCGGTTTGCCTAGCTTACCATCTTTCACCGTATATGCTTCCATTACCGCAAAATTATAGTCCCCGGTTGCTGGATTAACGGAACCGCCCCCCATATATTTAGCATAAATTCCATTCTCCGTATTAGCGATAATCTCTTCTGGAGTGGATTTGCCTTCCGCTATATAGGTATTCGTCATTCTGGAAGTCGGAGCAAAGCGGTAGGATTGTCTTCTGCCAGAACCCGTTGATGGCATGCCCATTCTTCGGCTATTAAATTTATCAATCAAGTAACCTTTTAATATCCCATTTTCAATGAGGACATTTTTTCGCACTTTTTCACCTTCATCATCGATTGTAATCGATCCCCACTCGTTCTCTAGTGTGCCGTCATCAATATATGTAACGACATCTGAAGCAACTTTTTCGCCTATCCGATTCGCAAAAACAGAGTTATTCTTCGCAACAGATGTAGCCTCAAGTCCATGTCCGCAAGCTTCATGAAAAATAACCCCGCCAAATTCATTATCAATAATGACCGGGAACTTCCCACTTGGACATGGTTCGGCACCTAGCATTGTCACAGCGATCCGAGAGGCTTCCCTCGCATAATGCTCAAGATTTAGATTTTCAAAAAACTCAAATCCCTTGTGAGCACCCGGACCGTAGAAGCCAGGCTGAATTTGGCTGCCGTCAGAGGCAATGGATTGGATCGCCAATCTGCTCCTCACTCTCTTATCCTCAACCAATTTCCCTTCACTATTTGCAATCAGTACATTTTGCTCTTCGTCTATATAACGAATTAATACCTGCTGAATACTAGAGTGATAGTTTTTTGCTATTTCATAAGCCTTTTTCATCACATCCGCTTTGCGGAATTTTTCGGTATCTTTCGGATTTATTTCAATTGGATGTCCGCACTTAATAATCTCTTTAACAAGAGGCTGTGGCTGGATAATCTCATTTCCAGTAATAGCATGGGCTGCATTTCTAGCTGCTTTTAACAATCCTTCCTTTGATGCATCGGTTGTATACGTATAGACACTTTGTAAACCTTTAAAAACCCGGATTCCAATCCCAAAATCCCTGCCTGACAAACTATTTTCAATTTTGCCGCTCTGAAGGGTCAGGTTATTCGTATATCGGTCCTCGACAAACACTTCAGAGAAATCACCGCCGGTTGCAAGCGCAGCGGCAAGGACATCCTCAATGACAGATGTTGAAAGCATGAAACTCCCCCTTTTGATCAGACTATTCAAAACCATCAAACAATAATATTATATTAGTTTTTTCCTATTTTTACTACTATTGTGGGTTTCGATATCTTCGTGGTCTGCTTTGATTTGTTTGACAATATCCTCCCAGACCGTTTCATCATCTGCCAAGAAATGTCCCGCTTCAGGCACAAAGTGAGAAACAGCTTCAGGTATCGCTTGCGACACTTTCTTTATCTCATCAAAAGGAGCCATCCGGTCACCCTCCCCGTGCCAAATATGAACCGGGATTTGTATATCACTTAATTGAAATCCCCATGGCCTTGACAGCAATTTGACTTCATCAACTGCCCCGTCAGTTCTTACTTGAAGAGCCCCCATTAAGTGTGCCATCATATCCTTAATCTGCTCATCCGTTTGAATGAATTGGAGGTCCCATTCGCCTAAATGTTTATTTCCTTTTTTCATTGAAATCATAAATTTTTCCGGTTTCTGCCCCATCATCTTCTTTTGCATTTTATAAGAATAGTTGACTAGCCAAGGTACATGTTTACTTAAGATAAACGCAATTCGATTCTCCTTCACCATACTTTTTGGCGGTTTTCCATTGTCAAAAGGAGCTACACTTGAAATCATGGAAACATGATTTAATCGTTCTGGTATTTGGTATGCACAAGCGGCCACAAAAGCTCCTCCACCTGATACACCTAAAACTGAAAAACGATCAAGACCAAGTTCATCCGCTAATTCCCCGACATCAAATGCCCAGTCAAGCAGGCTCCAATTTTTCTTCGGATCGGATGTTCCAAAGCCAGGTCTGTCTGTTGCGATGAGTCTCAGTCCGGATTTTGTTATCTCACTATCATCTCTAAACCATATTTTGGACCCAGGAGTTCCATGAAAAACCATCACTGGAATTCCTTCCGCTTTACCGTATTCGATATAATCTAATTTGCGCCCATCTATTAACCGAAATACTCTCTCTTCCATTTTCCTATCCCCTTTATCGTTGTTACCTTCATTGTAAAAGATCACGTAACGAGAGGTTCAAGTGGGATTTTTAAATTTTTTTCAAAAAAATAGAAGCTGTCTAAGCAGCTCCAATTTATAAAACCCCTGAAAACAGTCTTGCAAATGACTCCTTCGATCTTTCAACAAAACCTCTTTTGAAATATTGAACAGGACTGATTTTTTCGCTATATTCCATATCTTCTTCGTAATGGGCTACGAGTTCCCGGATGGAGCTTGTGCCATACAGGAATACATTGACTTCAAAATTCAAGTGAAAACTGCGCATGTCCATATTTGCCGTTCCCAGCGAAGCAAGATTGCCATCAATAATTATAATTTTCTGGTGCAAAAATCCTTTCTTATAAGAATATATTTCTGCCCCAAAACGAAGCAGCTCAGGGAAATAGGATCTGCTTGCATATTGGGTTAGGAAACCATCATTAATTTCCGGAACCATGATTCGAACCTCTATTCCTTTTCCAGCAGCAACTCTTAATGCAGTCCGAATGGCTTCATCAGGTACAAAATAGGGGCTCGCTATCCAGATCGACTTAGTAGCTGAGGAAATCATGGAAAAATAAAAATCACTCATAAGCCCCTGCTGAGTGTCTGGACCACTCGCTACAATTTGTACCGCACCATCTAGGACATCCTCTTCTATTTTTGATTTATATGACGTATATTTCCCAAGAAGCTTTTCCCCACTGACATATTCCCAATCAAGTAAAAAGACGGTATGAAGGGAATACACAGCCTCCCCTTTAAGCAGCATATGAGTATCACGCCAAAATCCGATCGTTTTATCCTCACCAAGATACTCTACACCAACATTCAAACCGCCTACAAAGCCAACCTTTCCATCGATCACAATGATCTTACGATGATTGCGAAAATTAATCTTTTGATTAAAAAAGCCGTACTTTAATGGGGAAAATGACTTTACTTTTATCCCGGCCTTCTGCATAGCCTGTATATCTTCTGCATCTATTTTTCTGCTCCCGACTGCATCGACCATAAACAAAACCTCTACGTTTTTTCGCGCCTTTTCAATAAGGATTTGAATAATTTCCTTACCAAGACGGTCGGATCGGTATATATAGTATTCCATATGAATAAAAACTTCCGCTTCACTCAGTTTTTCCTTAATTTCAGAAAATGTTTCTTCACCATCTTTTAATATAAATGCTCGTGAAGCTGTACTTATCGGAGTAGGAGAAGCATTGCTTGCATACTTTAAAAAAGAATGCTGAGTATCTTGTAAAAATGAAAAATCAGGGGAAGATTCCTGCTGCAAAAGCTTCTTCCATTCATCTCGATCCCTTTTTCGCTTACTTTTAAAAAGATATCCTTTTAAATAAAGCTGTCCGGAAAATAAATAAAATAGATATCCTAAAACAGGGAAAAAAATTAAAACGTATACCCATAAAAGGGTATGCTGAGGAGATCGATTCTCTAGCATTAAGGAAAATATACTAATCGCGAGCGCTGAACAATATAACAGTGAAATCACGGCTTTGACTTCCAAGCCGTAATGGCCGAAAAGGATCATATATAGGGAAAGTATTAAAACAAAAGCAATTAAAAACTCCAACCGGCGCTTTCTCATCTCATCGTTCTCCATGACTCATAAGTAGTAAAAACTGTATGCCTATTATTTCCTATATACCCAAAATTAAATATGAAAAAACTTGGGATTAATGTACACTAAATAGAATTAGAGTCCACGAGGTGAATTTATGTATATTAGACTTTTAAATCCAAATGATGCTGACGCTTATCGTGATTTAAGAATAATTGCATTAAAAAATCATCCTTCAGCCTTTGCTTCCAGCTATGAAGAAGAGAAAGATAATCCCGCTGAAGTATATGGAGAAAGATTTCAATCAGGGGATTCCTTTACTTTCGGTGCATTTGAGGATGATGCTTTAATCGGTTCGGTAACATTGTTTAAAGAATCCAAATTGAAACTTAAACATCGGGCGAATATATTTGCAATGTACGTTTCACCTAAAAAGCGTAAAATGGGCATTGGAAAACAATTAATAGCTGCGGCAATAGAAAAGGCGAAAGAGTTAAACGAGATCGAACAAATTTATTTAACGGTTGAGGCGACAAATGAACCTGCAAAAAAACTATACCATTCTTTTGGTTTCGAAACATTTGGAAGGGATAAAAAAGCGTTAAAAATCGGGAATGTGTATTTCGATGAGGAGCATATGGTGTTGTATTTATGAAAATTTGGTGATGTTCTTTAAGTGCATATCATATGAATGTTTTGCATCAGATGGAGATTCTGGTTTCCGTTATTCGTGAATTCTCACTGAGACGGGAACCAGATGCTGTGACTGATGACCGTATGTTCCTTTTTGAGCTAGTCACAGGCACCAGATAGAGATTCTGATTACCGTTATTCGTGAATTCTCACTGAGACGGGAACCAGATGC
>NZ_JBALOW010000096.1:0-1734 GCF_036965085.1 Bacillus sp. JJ1532 | reverse complement strand
GTTAATTTTCATGGTAGTTAAATAAAGCAATTGATTATTTGGATAACTTATAACCGTCATGTATAGCTTCCCAATCAAGGGGCCTAGCCATACTATTTTCAATGTTCTCTAATGGTTTAAAGCCATATTTTGCATAAAGGGAATGAGCATCTTTAGTACCAAGGTGAAAGCTCGTGCCTTTCAAATTTGGATGTTCGGTGATTACACTCATTAACCATTTACTAAGTCCTTGGCCTCTATAATTGGGAAGAATGAAGACATCACCTAGCCAAGAAAATCTAACAAGATCGGATACAACTCTTGCAAAGCCAACTTGTTTAGGAGAACCAATGGTTGGATTTCCTTCATAAATACCATAACAAATAATAGAGTTATCAATGGATGCTATAACTAATTCTTTCGAAATGCCTTTAAGCCAATAAGACTCATTGCTAAGGAATTTGTATATTACTTCTATATCTAAAAGGCTTTTGTCAGTACTTATGTAAAAACCATTTTTACTTATCAACTCTGCTTGTCTATTCTCTATCATTTCTTTTCCCCCATTATAAATAATGTATAAAAACAATTATACTATAAATGGATTTTATTCCAATTTTTCGACTATTAGATTATTCACTAAACTGCAAGAAAGTGTCCCTGAAGCTAACTTCAAATTCTCTTTCTTAAATCCCTGTTAATCTGTAACAAAATTGCCCTTAACTGAAAAACGAGCGCTTATCCTTGTTCCAGGATAGCGCCCTAAAATGGAATAACTAAAAGATATTCTCAATCATAAGATCAAATATTTCTTATTTCACTAAAGCACGTATAAAGTTTAATTAGGTTAATATTAATCTTTATACGTGCTCTCCCTAAAAGCTTTTTTTACCCTTTCAATTTGGTCGAGATGTCCTTGTATATGTTGGACACGGAATTCCAATAATTCTTTGAATGTGAATCGTCCAGCATCTGCATAAACTCCAACTCTATCAAATTGTTCGGTTGTCAAATTACGGATAATAGGAAGCATACTGGAGCGAAGTATCTTAAAAAGGAGTAAGTATTGTTCACGGTCTAATTGCTCATAATCCAATGAATTCGCCCAAGCGTTCTGGTCAGGCGATGTTAAAAGTGGTTCAGACTCGGACAAAACCTTTTTCAGTCTATGTGTAGACACCAATTCCGAATCCGTTATATGTATAATAATCTGATGTATACTCCATTTATCCTTTCCTGGTTTGAACCTAATCTCTTCCTCAGACAATTCTTTAATGGATTCCCTTAACATCGTATATCCTTGGCTATACTTTTCAATCAACGCTTCCATTTTGTTCCTCCCTGAATAAATATTATTAAGTTACAAATTCTTGCTTAATTGTAATTATCCTTTATCGATTTTCTTTCAACTTAAACTGCCATTATCTACAGTATGATTTTCCACCGTATTTAATGTAAGTAAAGATACCAAATGTGCCAGTTTTCTATCTTTGTAGAACCTGCACCATAACTTTAAGTACATTCATTCACTAACTCTATTTCTCAAATTAAATATCTAATTATTTGCCTAGTGTTATTCCACAATCTGGCCCTTTTCATGAAGAAAGACGCTTTCCTTGTTTCAGAAAAGCGCCCGATTGTTGAATATTGATTGTTATTAAAAGAAGCCCTTGTTAGTTTAATAAGAATTCTTTAATCGTTTATAATAAGAGCAGCATTGAATGGAGGATTTTTATGAAAAAAAGCCTTTAAAAT
>NZ_JBALOW010000095.1:0-10777 GCF_036965085.1 Bacillus sp. JJ1532 | reverse complement strand
ATATAATATAAACTGTTCATTTGAAAGATCATGGATTGATATTTTACTTTTTGAAGATAATGGATGATTTGAAGAAATAATTGCGATATATTCATCGTGAAACAATGTCTTATATTCGATGTCATTTACATCCATGACCTGCTTTGTTTTATTATTGACAGGTGCAACAACAATATCTAATTGCTTATTTATTAATAAATCACATAATTCTAGCACTCCTCCTTCCACAACATTAAGCTTTACTTTTGGATATAGCTGGTGGAAAGTTTCGAATAATTTTGGTAAATATCTAATTGCTGACAATGGACCTATTCCCAGATGGATTTGACCGCTAAGCGGATTTGATATTTCTCTGATACGTTGCTCCAGATTTTTTACTGAAAAGAGGATATTTTGTATTTCTGGAAGAAGCACTTCACCTTCTTTAGTGAGTTTAAGTATTCTCCCGTTTTTTTCAAAAAAAGGAAAACCTATTTCTTCCTCAAATTTTCGCATCTGTTGACTAATTGTAGGTTCTGTAATGAATAGCTTACGTGCTGCTTCTCTCATTGTTCCACTATTTACAATTTGATCAATATATTCAAATTGACGAAGATTCATAGATTATCACTCCTGTAAACTGATATAGCGATGATATTTCTGTGAATTCATATTATTTAATTATGTAATTGTGAATAAATACCAAAAAGGAATTTTAGCTTTTGAAGATATAATATGTGAAAGAGAATGTTTTTCTTAATTTTCAAACTATTCAAGGTAATTGTACCATGTTATTCCTATTAAAGAAACTTTTTGAATTAATATGCAAGTATTGGGAAACAGGGTGGATCAATATAGGCATTCCATAATGTCAAAGTGAAGAAAGGCTTTTTCACCTGTAACTAAGCTTATATATACAAATGATAGATATTAATTATCAATCAAATTTATTTGTAAATTTTCATATTATTCAAATTATTCTATAATCACTGTAAGGAGGTTATAAATGGTGTTAATTAGGAATGGTATTTTCGAATGTCAAAGATACGATTGTCTCTATTTGGAAAGGAGGTATAGCACGAATAGATGATCCAGAAAGGGGAACGTCCTTAGATCCTCCAAATATTAAAAGATGACGTGAAGTATTTCGGGTTTTTATTACAAACAAATATTATTGTATTTTACAAAATGAAAACGCAAACATTTTTAGATTCCGTATAAAACCCTATTGTTATCAGCTATTTTTTATGAATTATACAACAAGTATTAATATAGAAATAAATTTGTAAAGAGAATAGGAGGAGGAAAGGAATGTCAACTATCAAATTATTAATATCAGTATTTATATTAATAATTACTTTGACACTTGCGGCTTGCGGAAGTGAAGAATCACAGGCAATTCTTGAAGAGCAGGGATTTAATGAAGCAGATAGTAAAGTAACCGTAGTTACAGCGGGTCAAGGTGGAACATGGTATGGAATGATGGGCGCATATGCTGACCTTGTAAATAAAGGAATTAAGGGTACTACCATGAATGTTACACCAAGTGGCGGTGCAGCTGAGAATGTTAATTTGATGAAGAATGAATCTTCAGAAATAGGGTTTCTGACATCATATCACGCTTATGATGCTCTAAACGGGAAAGGTATATATGATGGTGAAAAGCCTATTGAACACCTAAGGGCAATGGCAATGACAGATCCACTATATATTAGTTTTGTGGTAAAAGCTGATTCTGATATAAAGTCGTTTGAAGATTTTAAAGGTAAAAGGATCGGAAGAGGAGAAGCTGGTTCAGTATCACATACAATTTTGGGACAAATATTTAAGGAATATGGTTTAAACGAGGATGATTTGAAAGGACAAAACATCGGTTCATCTGATCAAGCTGAGGCATTAAAAGATGGGAATTTAGATATATTCGCCTATGTTGCAGGTGGGCCAAGTGGTGCATCAGCAGCTTTGTTAGAATTAGGCTCAACATTGGATATTAGATATATAGAAATTGATGGAGAATTTAGGGACAAAATTGCTTCAAAATATCCCTATGTTCCTACTATAATTCCTGCTGGTCATATGGGAAATAAAGAAGATGTAGAAACTATGCAAATAGGTATAACTTTAGCAGTCTCAGATAAACTTAGTGAAAATTATGTTTATGAATTAACGAAGACCCTCTTCGAGAACCATGATCAATTAATTGCAGCACATAAGAGCTGGGCTGGGTTAAGTGCAAATGATATTCCAATTCCACTTCACCCGGGTGCAGAAAAATATTATAAAGAAAAAGGTATAGAAACGACATTTTTAGAATTGAAGTAAGGAATTAAGGGATACCATGCGAGTATTTTAAAAGATCTAAGAAGAAATTAATGACAAATACTTTCGTGATTTATGTATTTGTCTTTTCTTTCTCCAGATGGAGATTGACCATTGTTTACGTTTATTTTGAGAGGAGGACTATAATGGGGAAGCGCATTTTTAACAGAAAGAAAGAAAAAGATTTTGAAGAAACAATATCAGCGAGACAATATAAAGGTATTCCGAATCTTATTATCATGTCAATTTCGGTGTTGTTTTCTTTAGTTTTTTTATACACCTCACAATTCGGGGTTATGGCTCCTTTGGCTCAAGGCAGTATGCTTCTAATATTTACTTTATTATTAATATTTCTGTTGTTCCCTGGGTTAAAAACTGACAGGAAGTGGACCAAAATACTAGATGTTTTATTTGCGATTTTAGGGGCTGTTGCATTTTTTAGAGTTTTTTTGACCCATGAGGAATTAGTTGCAAGAGGTGGACAGCCAGAATTGGCAGATTTGATTTTAGGTGGAGTGGCCATTGTTTTACTAATCGAAGCAATTCGAAGGACTATAGGATGGACACTACCAATATTAATCATTATTTTTTTAATTTATGCATTTGCTGGTCCATATTTTCCGGGTTTATTACAACATGCAGGAATGAGCTATGAGAGAGTGATTCAAGTAATTTACCTCACTACTGAAGGTATATTTACTACTCCTGTGAAGGCAGTTGCAAATTTTGTACTAGTATTCATCATTTTAGGATCCGTTTTACAAAGTTCAGGGACTGGAAAGGTATTTATTGATTTATCAATGTCAATATTCGGCTTTTTCCGTGGCGGTTCAGCTAAAGTTGCCGTGATAGCAAGTAGTCTATTTGGCTCAGTTTCTGGCAGTGCTGTATCAAACGTAATGGGAACCGGAACCATCACTATACCTTTAATGAAAGCGAATGGATTCAAAAGCCGATCTGCTGGTGCAATTGAAGCTGTAGCATCTACGGGTGGACAGATCATGCCTCCTGTAATGGGGGCAGTTGCATTTGTTATGGCAGAAATGTTGGGGGTAAGTTATCTCGCCGTAGTAATTTCGGCTATTATCCCATCGATACTTTATTATGTTTCGTTATTTTTTATGGTAGATTTAGAAGCGGCGAAGTTAGGCATGAAAGGATTGCCGAAAAGTGAGTTACCTAAGTTTGGAGATGTGATGAAAAATGGAGGACATTTGCTCATTCCAATCTTAGTTTTAATATTTTTGATGTCAGTAGTGCATTTTTCACCACAAAAATCCGCATTTTGGACGATTATTGTTGCCATGATTGTTCCACAATTACGCCGTTCAACTCGGGTATCTTTTAAAACATTAATGTTAAGTTTAAAGGATTCTGCAGTTAATGTATTAATAGTTGCGGCGGTTTGTGCAGGAGCAGGTATTATTATTGCAGTAATGTTATACACTGGCTTAGCATTAAATATATCAAGTTTAATCGTACAATTATCAGGAGGAACGCTTTCGATTTTACTTATTTTAACAGCAGTAGCCTCTCTTATTTTAGGAATGGGTCTCCCAACAACGGCTGCATATATTGTTTTAGCGGTATTAATTGCACCGACATTGTCACAAATGGGAATTGCTCCTATGGCTGCACATATGTTTGTTTTATATTTTGGAGTAATATCTGCAATTACACCGCCAGTAGCCGTTGCGGCGTTTGCTGGTGCATCATTAGCCAAATCAAATCCAATTCAAACAGGTGTCACTTCATTTAGATTTGGTGCAGCAGGCTTTATTGTACCCTTTATGTTTATATACGGACCTGAATTATTACTAATAGATGGGTCGATAACTGATATTTTCTTAACACTAGTCTTCTCAATTGTGGGAATTTTTGGGGTTGCTGTTACATTACAAGGGTATTTATTCAACTTTATGAACCTTATAGAAAGACTTTTGATGTTTATATCATCTATCCTGCTAATAATTCCGGAAACTCTTTCAAGTGTCATAGGGATAAGTTTATTCATTATTGTCGTTACACTTCATTATATAAAAACAAAACATAAAAAGGTTGCTGCTACAGATCAAGAATTAACAATCGATAGTTAATGGTTTAATTTTCTACCTTCGTTAAATAACTTGAATAAAAGATTGGTGTAAGTAACAGATTATTTTTGGAAATATACGTAATACACAATGTAGGTTAAGGATTGATTAGTGATGAACTGAACACTATATTTAGACTTAAAAGGAAAAGCTGGTCAATTCTAAATAGTATTGAGAATCTGTTATTTTTCAATTTTATAAGTAAGAAAAAACTCTTTTAGATAAAGTATGTAATACTGAGAGGAGTAATGTAATGGAAAATCAGTTTAAAGCTTTGGTAGTAGATAAATTAGATAATAATGTATCAGTTAGGGTAAAAAATCTAACTCTTAATGATCTTCAAGAGGGTGACGTTACAATAAAAGTTGCTTATTCAAGTGTCAATTACAAAGATGGGCTTGCTTCTATACCAGATGGAAAAATTATCAGTTCGTACCCGTTTGTACCAGGAATCGACCTAGCAGGTACTGTTGTTTCGTCAAGTGATAAGCGATATAAAGAAGGAGATGAAGTAATTGCAACAAGTTATGAAATTGGTATCACCTATTTTGGAGGTTTTAGCGAGTATGCTCGTTTGAAGGCTGACTGGCTTGTTCCTATACCTAAAGGTTTAACATTAAAGGAAGCAATGGCATATGGTACTGCAGGTTTTACAGCAGCACTTTCTGTTCAGAAATTGCAACAGAGTGGAGTAACTCCTGAACAAGGTGAGGTACTGGTGACAGGTTCTACAGGAGGGGTTGGAAGTCTTGCTGTCGCAATACTGTCAAAGCTAGGCTATGAAGTTGTAGCAAGTACAGGGAAAGAAAGTGAGCACGATTATTTAAGAAGATTAGGAGCAAAGGCAGTTATTTCCCGTGAAGAGGTAACCCCTGAAAAAATTCGTCCACTAGGAAAACAGCGTTGGGCTGGTGCAATTGATCCTGTAGGAGGAAAAACACTTGCAGCTATTTTAAGTAACACAAATTATGGCGGTTCAGTTGCTGTTAGTGGGTTAACAGGTGGAGGTAATGTACCGACAACTGTTTTTCCGTTTATTCTCCGCGGAGTAAGTTTAATCGGAATTGATTCTGCCTACTGTCCAATGAATATTCGTAAAACACTATGGGAAAGAATGGCGAATGAACTGAAGCCAGAAACACTTTTAAGCGATATAGGACAGGAAATCACATTGGAGGAATTGCCAAATACACTTAATGATATTTTAAAAGGACAATTGCGAGGGCGAACAGTCGTCAGAGTTTAATTCATTTTTTTGAAGAGTTACTCGTTTTAGAGTAGCTTTTTCTTTTAATTTTCTTGAAAAGAGGAAAAGAATAATGAAAAAACAAAATAAAAGTAAATTTAATAATCAAATTCATTCAATTTATTTAGCCTAAAGATGGAATTAGTTAAAATAAAAAAGAAGAATAGTCTAAAAGATACCTGTTTCAACACAAAAATTCACAGTAGGATATTTCTCTTAAACTTCCTATTGTATTTTCTTACATTTCCATTTGAATCTTTTTTGCTTAATATTACGATGTCAATATCTACGATAATATGCATTTTGCTCTCCGTGCCTTTTATGAAAGGTTTATCATTCTATTTATCACTTTTTTTTCTTTTTATTGGTGTTTATTTACAAGTTTCAAATGGTGTATCAATTGAATCCTTGTTTTATTCCTTTGCCAATATTTCAAACATTATTACATTTATTGGTATAATTCCTATTTTAGCTATTCCAATTAAAATATTATTTGAATCAAAAAAAGGTCTTTCAGATATGACATCTGATATTAAATCTAATCAGGGGTTGTACAATAAAGGTCAAACCTTGTCTTTTAGCATGGGAAGTATTATGAATTTAGGTGCAATTCCAATGTCATGGACGATATTAGAGGGAAAGGAACTTAATGATGATGCTAACCGAAATCTAGCAACTTCTATAACAAGAGGTTTCTCTCTTGCAATGTTATGGAGTCCAATTGGTGCAGGTGTAGCAATAATTGTGGATACGACGGGAGTTTTTGTCATAACACTCTTGCCAATATCGCTAGGAATTGCGATTTTTGGGCTCTTACTTGATCGGTTTATAAATTCTTTTACAAAAAAGCCCTTTCGATTAATTGCCGAGATTCCTTTACAAAAAACACCTAAAAGTAGAGTAATGTATTTAGTGTTTCCACTTTTGCTATTTATGACTAGTACAATTTTATTAGATTTAATTTTACCTTATGGGATGCTCTATATTATTGCTATTACTTCTTTACCGTTTACTTACATTTGGTCATTTTTTCTCAAAAGAACTAAAAAGTATCAGATACTTTTAAAAGGACATATTGAGACTGGAATTCCTGGGATGTATGGTCAATTTGGAATACTTTTATCTGCAGGTTTTTTCGTAAATTCCTTGGAGAATAAAAAATTCATTAACTCGCTATTTTATTATTTTTCAATGTTAAAAGAATATGTTGGGGTGAATACCCTTCTTATTATTGGAATGACGTCAGTTATTATTTTAGCGATGATTGGAGTTCATCAATTTGTTGCTATCTCACTAATTGGCGTATTGATCAATCCAATTGAATTAGGGATATCTCCCGTTATTTATAGTTTGGGAATGTTAACAGCATTAAGTACTAGCATTATGATAAGTCCTTTTAACGGTTCAACAGCACTAATGTCATCCTTGATTAAAGATTCTCCCTTCGTTATTGTGAAGTGGAATATTATATTTGCTTCTACCTTTTTCAGTTTAATTGCAGGTTTCCTGATCTTATATTTATCAATTTAGGTGGCTAACGGTAGACATGGGGAAAAGAGTGTTATGATTAAAATCTTATTGCACGAAAGGGAAAGAGCTTAATAAAAATAGGAGAAGCCATAAGAATGGCTCCTCCTATTTTTATATTCATTTCTTCGTTAAATACCAGTTTATGTAGTATATTTGATCAATTTTTATTTCAAAGCTACATCGCGCATACATGTCGAGAAATAAGTCAAAAAACGACTTGACATTGGAGTCAACTCAAATGTTATTCTGAATTCATGGAAAAACTTTACTCTATACAAGAGGTTTCACGAATCCTTGGGATACCAAAGGATACACTTAGGTATTATGACCGGATTGGGATCGTCTCGCCGCCCCGGGATGACAATCGGTACCGTAAGTATTCGAGGGACGACCTCACAGACTTAATGAATATTCAAATCATGCAGTATGCGGACTTTTCTCTTGAAGAAATGAGGGGAATACTTGGTTTGCGCAAGATGGAAAATATCGACTACGCTTACTTGCAAGAGGTTTCTGCGTTCCTCGAAGCTAAGAACGCAGAAACGCGCATGAAGATTAACCATCTGGAAAAGGTCAATCTGTTGCTCAATATGGCAGCCGAAACGTTAAGGGACTTTAATAACGAAAGCGATCAACGGTTGGCAGAATACGTCCGCGAGCTTTACAAAGATATCCGAAAGAATGAACCAGGAATTTCTAAGGAGGGTTGTGATCATCATCAAGGTTAGGAATTTTTATTATCTGATTGTAGGCGTTCTTGCGATTCTGTTTGCTGTTACGCATGCATGGAATGGGCAATCCGCTGTGCTTCCGAAGCTCGACATTAGGGCGATGTCCATGGATACCCGGACGGTATTCACGTATGTTTGGCACATTATAACGGCGGAAAATCTGGTCTTCGGCATTGCATTCATTTTCATGTCATTCCAAAGTGATCGATCGAAGGTTCGTTTTGCCGCATGGATGATCGCGGCGATACTGATCGTGCGACTGATTGTCATTCTTGGTGTAACGGCATTACTTGACGTATCATCTCTTACGGATACGATAATAGATTCGATTGCCATCGTAATCTATGTTGCCTTGATCATATTGGGCACAGCTATGAATAAAAAACAATCCAGTCGTTAGCAGATGCATTAAGAGGGATGTCCGAATTATCATCTAACTTGTAGACTCGCTCAAAGCTATAAAGTAAGCAATCTCCGGTCTTTGATCAAATATGTTTATGATCAAAGTTGTACATTCAATATCGTGCTGTTATCAAATATTGGGGCATTGAAACTAACCAAGGTGGGATATTGTATCCCGAGCAGCGATTAGGTCAGGGCGTGTGTCCAATTGTGCTATTTGGGGCCCTTCGAAAGGGGGCGAACCATTGGAGTTCGTTATTAATGAATGATACAAGGTTAAAAGATGTTATGGAGTAATAAAAAAGTCGTTTAAAAAGCTGTGTACCTTCAAGGAATATATATAGTACTGTTTAAGTAAATGGTTATTCGATCGGCGCGTTTATTTAGGAACGCGTCTTTCTTCATGAAAAGGGCCATATTGTTGAAAAATCTTTAAAGAAAAATATTAATCGTTTTGATGTAATCAGGTGCAGGGTTATATTAGCAAGACATAAAAGGCTAGGATAATGTTCCTAGCCTTTTTGAAATTAGTATACTTAGTATATTCCCACAGCATCAAACCCAGAATGAACTGCTGCCAATTCCACGCTGCCTTCACCATAAATATCAATCGCAGACTGAGAAATGGCCTGACGTGCATCGCTAAATTCTGAATTTGGAGTTAAATATACAGTTAATGCACGATAGTATATTTGCCCTAATTTTTTCTTTCCAATATCCTGGCCAATCAAGTAGGCAGCATGATTTGGAATGGAAGAGTTAACGTGAACTCCGCCATTATCTACATTAGTAGGCATGTGATAATATTCATCCATATGAGCCGGATAGACTCCGCTGCCATACGCGGCTCTCTGCGGATTACTGACAACTACACTGTTTGGATCACTTAAGCTGCGCAATCTCGTTACTCCGTCAGCCTTAGCAGCCGGTGCCATAATATCCTCGCCGATTTCCCAATCATCATCATCAACTAGTGCACCAAAGATGTCAGCGAAGGATTCGTTTAATGCTCCAGGCTGATGGCGGTAGACTAAATTCGCCGAATGAGTGATGACACCATGAGTCATTTCGTGGGCAGCCACGTCAAGACCCGCTGAAAGTGAAATAAAGAACTCACCGTCCCCATCCCCATAGGTCATCCAGCGCCCGTTCCAGGATGCATTGTTGTAATTGTTGCCATAGTGAACCCTTGAAATGATTGCCATTCCTTTTCCATCCAAGGAATTACGGCCATGTTCATTTAGAAAATACTCATATACCTTTTCGGAATTATAGTGTGCATCGACAGCTGCCCGATCATAGTCATCGATAAATGCAGCGGAATTCCCAACATACAGGGTATCATTGCTAGAACTATTATCATTTTTAGCATCATACGTAAAAATTCCTTCAAGATTCTCATGAGCGTAATCGGCTAACGCAAACTTCGTTCCTGAACCTGGCTCCCTCACTTGAGAAATATGAATTTCCCTGTGATTACCATGTACACCTAATCCAAAGCCCTTTTGTGTTTTCATTTCATTGGCATGCATTAAGCCATTATACTTATCGATAACCTTTCCTGTGTTTGTATCCACAAATACAAACCAGTTCCCAGGTTCATCTCCCATGAAGTTTACATTCACTTTGTAAGCTGTGTAATTTTCTCCTTCAAAAGGATAGATTACTAGATCAGTAGTTGGCTCATAGGACAATTCTTCAGGAGCATTAACAGAGGATAATGCCACTTTGGTTGCAGCATCACTGCTATAAGCGGCAGTCGTGCTCACTTCATCATCAGCAATATTCTGATAAATCCTTCCGTTAACGGAAACTACCTCATTATTCTCATTGAAGTGAACAATAAGTTCGGATCCTTCTATGTTAACTTCATTTACTGACTGTTGAAAGCGAACATGGGTCATCCCAAGTTCATCTTTTTGTACACCTTTGACTTTTAGGTTTTTATCTGGGTTTTTAATTCCCGTTTTAGCTTCATTTTTTTTCAAATAATTTAATGCATTGGATGGATCACTTGATGAAAATTTTTCCGAAAACCGTTCCTTCACAAATACAGGGACACTAGCCTTCTCATTCCACTCCTTAGAAGCTTGTACACTACTATCTGCATTCGAATTCACTTGCAGAGCAAAAACGCTGCTTACTGGAATTGAGCCCATTAATAACGCTGACGATAGGGCTACAGGAACAATTAACTTTTTCTTCATATTTAAATTCCCTCCTATTAAGTTCATTCATATTTAATTATAGATTAATAGAATAGTTTTGCATGAATATTAGGAATTATTTGGAATTATATAAAAAATGGTAATTAAACCCTAGTTAACATATTATACAGGCATAAAGGACTATTATTTGAATCCCAGTAATTAAATAAAAGATCAGATTCTAAAAAGAATCTCATCTTAAATAGGAAATGAAGTATATTTAGTTGTAATAAACTATTATCGTATTTTTGAATGTTATTCCTTATTAAT
>NZ_JBALOW010000094.1:13956-36330 GCF_036965085.1 Bacillus sp. JJ1532 | reverse complement strand
TCGGCCGCACAACTGCTTCTTTAGTTGAACAAGAAAAAAGAGCCGTCTAAGCAGCTCAACGATCTTCAAATAAAGCACCCGTTCGTAATATAAGGTCAGCCAGATATTTCTGGTTGAAAGCAGGAAAGAGCATACTATTAATAAAAATGAGACGGTTATATTTTCTTTTATTAAATTAGTGCTTGATTTTCATGATAATCGCTTACAACTGTTGGGAAATTATCAGTCAATATTGTGGCTACTGAAACGTATGATTAAAAGTTTTAGGCGCTATTCCATATTAATAAAGCCGGCTTTTATAGCCTTCTTGTAACTCCTTTGCTACTTGATCAGCAGAAACATTGGGTATTTTTGAGTGAGCCACCAACATTTGAGGAACCGATGGAAGATTCTCTTTTGCTAACCACGATTCTGGGTTCCACATATTTGATCGAATGAAAGCTTTAGCACAATGTGCAAAGCACTCCTCTACCTCTACTAAA
Organism: Bacillus sp. JJ1532; assembly: GCF_036965085.1. Lineage (NCBI taxonomy): Bacteria > Bacillati > Bacillota > Bacilli > Caryophanales > Bacillaceae > Bacillus > Bacillus sp. JJ1532. The sequence goes on along the minus strand of NZ_JBALOW010000094.1, from coordinate 35,848 downwards.
ATTCCAAATAGAGGGGATCGACCATTTACAATGCTCTTTTCAAGAAGTTCCGGGTCACGAGAAATATAGGCTTTTCCATTGATTCTTAATGTTTCTCCTAATCCAGGTATAAAAAATATCAGCCCGATATTTGGATTAGTAATAATGTTTTCTGCGGAGTCCATTCTTCTGTTCCCTGGACGTTCTGGAATAAAAAGATGGTGTTCATCAAGAACAGAAACAAACCCTGGAAAATCTCCTCTTGGAGAAACATCACATTTCCCTTCTGAATTAGATGTTGCCAATGACAAAAATGGTGACATGGAAATAAAGTTTCTGCAATGCTGGTCAATAAATGAAATTACTTTATTAGCAGCTCTTTGACTAGGTTGTCCAATAAATGAACGGAATTCCTCAAACTCTTCTTTTGAAGAGATAATCTCTTTAAAATTAATACTCATCTTTTCACCTTCAACAAATGGAATATATACCCATTATACACCATGAAAATTGTATAACTCGAATTATTAGAATTATTTTTAAAAAAATAACTAACATCTTACTCAATTATTTTTTCTAAGGAGAATTTACTCGCTTATTCGCGGGATTTCATATCTCTTGATATGGAAAATATGAATCAATGAAATGAGTTCAGATCCTTATGGCTACGTGAAGGAACAGTGAAATAAAGGAACAAGTTAATACAACATATAAACCACCTGGTAATCCCAATATCTACCGTTTCTTTTTTTGCAATAACACTTCTCTTTACTCATTTAAAATATAACAACAGAATCAGGTAAAATAATTGGTCTATGCCCTACATACTGTCTCAGATTTTTATTGTACTCCATTTATTACCTTCCTTAGTGACAAATGTCCAACCGTGATTTTGCTTCAATCGCCATTTTTACATAAATATCCGGTTAATTTCGAGATCGTTATTCCGCAAACTGGCCCATTACTGAAAAAGGCACAATTCTTCTTCAAGAATTGCGCCCGATTGTTGAATAATGAAAAAAACAATAAGCCGCAAAATAGTTCATTAGTTATTGTGCTATTGCCACCGTTAGATAATAAAAACTGTAATTTCTATTATCAAATTCTCATATCTAAAATACCAACCATCCTGTAATATAATACAATTATTAAATAAAACTTTTTGAATATATTATATTTGAAACTTTTTGCTAGTGTTTATGCCTCTAATATGTGAAAGGAGGTTGCTACATGTCGTATTCTACTGAATTAGTCGAGCTAGCCATTGCTGGTGATAAACTTGCATTTGAACAATTACTCAAGATCGAGAGTAAAAAATTATATAAAATCGCTTATCTCCACATGCGTCATAAAGAAGATGCACTCGACGTACTACAAGAAGCTACCTATAAAGCCTATATTTCGATACACCAGCTTAAATCACCTGTCTATTTTAGTACATGGCTTGTGAAGATATTAATTCGGACAGCTTATAAAGAACTTGAACAAAAAAAGAAAGTGATTCAACTGCCTGAAGAAACGATTGTGGGCCTTTTAGAATTGAATAAAGTCGAGGATCCTTCAATTGATTTATCGGAGGCACTTTCCTCGCTGGACAATGATTATCGGAATGTCCTTACTCTGTTTTATTATTATGATTTACCGATTCGTACAATTGCTACCTTACTCGGTAAACCACAACCAACCATTAAAACGTATTTACGAAGAGCCAAGTTGAAACTAAGAAAAACGTTAGGAGATGATTATTATGCGAAAAGACTTACTTAACTCCTATATAAAGGATATTGAAGTTCCGACAGAAGAGATTATGATGGCAATCGATCAAGGGATTAAGCAAGGTGAAAAATATCGTAATAACAAAAAGCGCACAACTATTTTAAAACGTGGATCCTTTTTTTCTTCTATTGCAGCTTCACTATTACTCGTATCAGGATTCGTCTTTTCACCCGTTTCAAACGTTTTAGCTCAAGTTCCGATTATCGGGGGTCTTTATGAAAAATATCAAATGCCAATTGGTCAAGAGCTAGCTTCCGAGAAACTCATCACAGAATTAAATGAATTAGTTGAAGATAATGGAGTAAAAATGGGTATTACATCGATTTTTTATGATGGTCAATATGTTGGGCTAACATTTAAAGTAACAGGAGAAAATCTAGCTGAGACTATTGGCGGCGAAAAAGCTCCCGAATCTGGTTATGCGTATGAAATGTTTGACCGAACAGATGAAACTACATGGTGGGGTGGCACTATGGGAGCTATAATAAAGGACGGTGATGGCTATAGTGGTGCAATGATTTTAGAAAATCCAAAAACTGAATCAGCCGATTCCCTTACTCTACCAATTACATTTACTCATATTGCAGGTGTTCAAGGAGAATGGGCATTCAATCTTCCAGTTCATAAATTACCATCGAAAGAATTGAAGATTGTTCAAACTACATCCTCACTCAATAACGAGTATAGTCTAGAAATTAAAGAATTAAAAATCGGACAAACCAACGCCCTCTTATCATATGAATTATTAAATACAGCCGGTATAGAAGGAGAACAATTATCTTTTAATATTGTTGACGACAAAGGCAAGAAGTCTTCACTCCATACAATTTCTGATTCAAAAGTGATTTTTGAAATAAACCGAGAAAATCCAACAAGATTCTTACTAGTAGAACCAACTTATAAAATTGGAAACAATGAGATCCACCTAGAAACTGTAAAAATCAATCTAAACTAAATGGTAACAGAAAAATCCGGACTGCCTACTCAGCAGTTCGGATTTTTTGCACTGGACATCTTGGATATTAACTGTCCTTATTCCATATAATGGCCCTTTTCATGAAGAAAGACGCTTTCCTTGTTTCAGAAAAGCGCCCGTTTGTTGAAGATCTCCATGTTGTATTATTTAGGTTAAATCTTCCTTTTAATTAAAGAAGTTTTATAAAAATATAAATAATCAGTGCTTGATACTCTTTTTCTTTTTATTTAAGAGTACGATTGCCATAACGAATAAAATTACTGAAATCAATAAAGTCGATCCCGAAGCAATAGGTGTTAATATTCCTATTATTAGTAGAATAATCCCTAAAACAACTATTCCTATAACCATTGAAATTCATCCTTCCCTCAATAAAGAAATATCATAAGATTGATAAGAATATTTTTGGAACTTTATTAAATTGGCAATTTAAATTTTCTTAAAGTCTTATTTCATCTTAACTTTATTTTAAAGCCAGATAAGGCGTAGAAAGCCGGACTTGAATGATAAACAGACATAATCATCAAAAGCGTAGCACCAATTGGATTGCTACGCTTTATTTACTTATTAATAGCCACGTAATAAACGCTTACCTAATGAAAGTGTTGCACCAGCTAGAGTCGTTACAACCATAATTGGAGCTGATGCAACGATAAATGCACCCACAGTTGTAGCAGCTAATGTAGCACCCATTAACGAAGCAGCCGTTGCCGTAATTGCAGTGCTTGCTGCTGTAACTCCAGCCCCAATACTAGCTGATGCCGCAAGTAAACCTGTACCAGCTGTTGTTCCCATTAATGCTCCCGATACTGTAGAAGCAGTACCTGCTGCTAATGCGCCAACTTTTGTTGTTGCTAATGCTCCTGCAACTTTAGTAGATACCATTACCCCCGCTTTTGAACTTGCTGCAGCGCGTAGAGCAACGGACGCAAGATGCATGCCACCGCCAATTGCTGTACTTTGCGCACCCCCTACTAATGCACTCTTTGCGATTTGTGCGCCGGCCTCTTGCAGGGTGATTTCCCCATATAATAATTCAACAGTGGCTTCTCCAAATGAATAGCCTGCACTCGCTACACCACCATAAATGCCTGTTTTAAAAGCAGCGCCGCCAGTAGAAATGACAGTTGAAGTGATCGGTGCATTTTTACCTGTTGTATTAAAAACCGTCTGATAAATTTTTCGTTCAAGTTGCATAAGTTCAGCTACTTTTGTAGTCGTATCAAGGCTGATAGGTGATTCTATAACGGTTTTTCCGGTCTTTTCAAGTCGAGCCTTTAATGTTGGATTATTTTTTGGGATAACAAATAACTGTCCATCATATTTAGAAGCGTCAAACCACGCATTTTCATAGCCCGCTTTTGCTTGTCCGAAAGTTTTTGTCCCGTCCGCGTTAAACATAATGAAATCGATTGGACCGTTATTGTTATTAACAATCGTTTTCGTACCGCGAAGGGATGCTGATGCAGCGTGTAGGTCTTCAAAAATAAACCCTCTAAAACGTTCTACAGTTCCACCTCTAAATACATCTTTTGAAATTAAATTCGTATGCAATTGATCAAAGATTTCTTTTGTTTTAAATGAAGAAATTAGTGCTTGGGATGGGGCAATACCTTTATCGATGATTTCTTGAATTTCATCGATTTTCACCGCAAAATCATTTAAGCTCCAGTTTTGTATGCCAAGTACGGCTTTCATTTCATCAGGCGTAATACCTGCAATGTCTTGTAATACGGCAAATTCCGTAGATAACCACAACGCTTCACTCCTACATTCTTCTGAACAGAATTTTGCCGAGCCATATGTATATTCTGTCTCAATACGCTCATTACAGTGAGGGCATCGCGGTTTATAAGGCATAACATTGTTCATTTTATCGCTAAAGAAGTATAAAGGTTCTAGCCAATGTTCACGCGCTTCTGGGTAAATGTTCAGATAAGCTTCAATGATGCTTTCGTAATCACGTTTCATATAAAGCGCAAAATAATACGTTAACATGCGTAATGAATAGGTGTGTCGTTTCATATATACGTCCCGTAACGGTGCATTCGGAAATTGCGTATAGGACAGTAATGTTTTTTCTAAAGCATTGATCGCTCGATTAAATCTGTCCATAATCGGATAGTCTTTATCAATGGTAATATCTAACATGAATAAATAATCTTCATCTTTCAGTAATAAATAGTCACCTACTGCGTTATCTAAAGCAATTGACTCTTGATGTAATTGTTCAGAATTCCCAGCTATTTTTTTCAACTGTTCATTTTGTTCAATCATAATCGGTTCAATATCAATCAATTCATCATCAAAAACGGTTTCTTGCTCAAAAACTTCTTTAGAACCACCATTCATATTTGGGCTAAAGAAGTATAAATCGTCATCCCAGTGTTTTACTCCCTCATCAATGAAGTTTTTATGTTCATTAGTAAATTCTTGGAAATTATCCAACTTATTTAAATATAAATATTTATAATAGCCAATCATACGTAGGGAATACACGGAACGCATGATGTAATTTTCTCTAAAATAAGCTTTTTTATCATCACGTAATCGCAATTGTTCATCTTTAATCAGAACGATTACTCGGTCAAATGCATCTTCCATATATGTATTTGGATTATATTCTTTTAATTGACTTTCCAAGCCCATCTCATTATAAATTGAATAACCATTAGCATAGTTTTCTAAATTTTTCTTAGTTGTCCAATAACGATAATCATTTACTACATTTTCAATAGACATGCATTCTTGTTTAAATTGTTCACCATGATTTGCAAGAGCTTTGATTTGCTCTAAATCTTCATTCATTTTCGCTAAACTCTCCATAATAAGCCTCATTTCCTATAGAAATTGCGTATTTATTATATCAAAATCACTATTAAATTGTAATAAAATAGATAAATTAGCAAATCTGTCCGTAAAAATAACCGCTAACGAATATATTACTCGTAGCGGTTACTTTGTAAGCCCGTAATCAAATAATAGGGATTATTTATAAAAACACATTATTTTACCTTAGGTCAATAAACTCCCCCTTTAGTTTACGTATATTTCTTCCAATTTTTACTATGAATTTTAAAATGTTATTCAACAATATGGCCCGTTTCTTGAATAAAGTTTATTTTGTACTGTTAAAGATATTGTTAGTTTTCCATCAAAGACTGAAAAAAGTCAGTACTACCTTATTCAACAAACTAACAAGCATAGACTTATAAACATCTTGCATACGTAAAGTGTCCGAAATCCTGAAACCAACAGCTCTCCCATTTTCAAAAATAACCAGATGTAAGTTTAAATATGGCAGCTGCACTGATATTAGCACCTATAGTAATCTAGCTAATTAATTGATTTTGAATTATGTGTTTTACCTGATTGCGGTAAAGCATCCTGTGATATGGGTTGAACCTTTCTTACGGCAGTATTCTTACCGATAATAACGGAAAATACAACTATTACGGCCATTACAAGAGTGAAAAATGTGATAGATTCATCTAGAAATACTGCAGCAAATAGAATCATTAAAAATGGTTGTAAGTATTGAACCTGACTAACTCTTGCTATTCCCCCCATAGCCATTCCGCCATACCAAGCAACATATGCTAAAAATTGACTAACCACTGCGAGATATATAAAACTAACCCAAGCTTGTATTGGGGCATGAAGCATTTCTGTAGTAAGGTTTAGCCCAACTGGAATAATAAAAAATGGCGCACCGATTAAAATGGCCCAAGCAATCACTTGCCAGCTGCCTAATTCTTTTGCTAGTTTCCCACCTTCTGCGTAACTAAGCCCAAGTATAAGCACTGCTGCTAGTAAAGCGAAATCGGCAACTTGTAATTGACCGAATCCAAGGTGAAGTGCATACATAATAACAGCTATAGAGCCAATTGCACTTGAAATCCAGAATTTGAGAGAAGGAATTTCCCTTGCTCTAACCATAGCAAATCCGGCTGTTGCTAATGGTAACAAGGCTAATTCCACTGCTCCATGAGAAACAGGCAAGGATTTCATTGCCCAAGAAGTAAGAAGAGGAAATCCTAAAACTGCACCAGCAGCAACAATAAGTAGACTTTTGAATTGGCGCCCTGAAGGCAGTTTTTCTTTTCGAACAATCAAAACCACTGCTACTAAAATTGAGGCAACAACTGTTCTTCCCAAGCCAACGATCGTAGCCCCAAAATATTCTACTGCAATACTTGTAGAAGGAAGTGTTAAGCTAAAACAAATGACCCCTACTAATCCCAACAATAATCCGAATTTCTCTCTGGATACTCTCTGCATCTTATCCCAACCCCCATCGTTATAATACAATCACGTTTGTACCATTTTCTGATTCTTAAGAAAATAATTCTGTTATAATCAACATAATAAAAGGTGCACAGAAAAAAATAAACCATTCTTTTAGCCATCTGTACCATGACAGTTAAAGGAGGATACATGTATGAGTGCCAAATATATAGAGATAATGGAAGAGATTAAGCATCGGCTAGCAGATAGGATCCTTATTGCAGGAAGTAAACTCCCTTCTGTTCGTCAGCTGTCTGAGCATTTTTCATGCAGCAAAAATACGGTCATTAAAGCATACGAAGAATTAGAAAAAGAGCATTTAATTTATTCTGTTCCTAAAAGTGGTTACTTTGTTGTGAATGAATTTCAAAATGCGATGAATGAAAATGAGGTGATTGACTTCTTGTCTGCTGGTCCAGATAAGAATGTTATGCCTTATCTTGAATTTCAACATTGCATGAATCAAGCAATTGAACAATATAAAGAAGAGCTTTTTACATACTCTGATCAACAAGGATCTTACTCATTACGAGTACAGTTAGTGAAATATTTGCAGAATTTACAAGTGTTCACTAAACCCGAAAGATTAGTCGTTGTATCTGGCTCACAGCAAGCCCTAAACTTATTTGTTTCTATGCCCTTTCCAAATGGAAAAAACAATATTCTAATTGAACAGCCTACTTATTTCGGATTTATTGAGTCCATCAATCTGCACCAAACTACTACGTTGGGAATTGAGTTATCGATGGAAGGAATTGACCTTGATCGTCTTGAATATATTTTTCGAAATAATGATATAAAATTTTTCTATATTGTTCCGAGATTTCACAATCCACTTGGACATTGTTACACGAATAGCGAAAAGAAAAAAATTGTTGAGTTAGCCGAAAAATACGATGTATATATAGTGGAAGATGACTTTCTAGGGGACCTGGATCCAAATGCAAAATCAGATCCTTTATTTTCTTTTGATCCTTCTGGGAGAGTGATTTATATTAAAAGCTTTTCAAAAATTTTTCTTCCAGGGCTAAGGATTGCTACTGTCGTTCTTCCTACAGTAATGATTAACAATTTTTTACGATATAAATTTAGTTCGGATTTTAATAGTTCAGCACTTTCTCAAGGTGCACTAGAAATCTATTTAAAAAGTGGTATGTTTAATAGCCATCTCAAAAAAATTAAAGAAGTATACTCAACTAAAATGCAAATACTTCAAGAAGCATGTGAATTATTGCTGCCGGCTAATACTCAATTTTCTAAACCGACTTCAGGATTCTATCTGTCCATCAGTTTACCTGAGAATGTGAAAGCAAAACAGGTAGTTCATATGCTAAACGAGCAGCATATATATGTAGATGATGCCTCTAGAATGTTTTTACCAGAATATAAAAAGGAAAATCTCCTTCGATTATGCATTTCTCAAGTAAACGAAAGTCAAATAAAACTAGGGGTAGAGCGATTGGCTCATTGTATTGCTTTAATTGACAGTAGAAAGAATCATATAACTCCAAATAACTTTTTACTCCTCTAGTATTGAAACTTTGCAAAAAAGAACATTGAATTTTCAATGGAAATTCAATGTTCTTAGCGTTTGCCTTATAAATCACAATGTGATAAAACGTGATTTTATTATTCCGTTTTTAATATTTCCCTTTGATTCTTAATAAAATGATATCGATCCGTTTTAACAAAATTGCAATCCGGAACGATTGGATTTTTTCTAAGAAGAATCGCGAACTTATTTAGTAACTTAGCTAGATTTGAGCGTTCATTTTCCTCTACCAAAAATTCCAGTCCATACTGAAAAATACCAGGCTTTGCTTCGTGCATCCATACCACGGAACCATACATGCTAATCGTCTCACCTAAAATTTCCGTTTGAAATTCTAAAATTATATCTCGATGAACAGTTAACCTAATATCTGATAAAAACCTGAGGCCCCCTAATCCAATGTCTTCAATCAAAACATTCGTGTTCCCTAGTTCTACTTTTCTTCCGTGAATTCGTATAAGGGTCATAGAGGCAAGTAAAGGAAAATCGAGATTAATTCTAAAATATTCCCGTTTATCTTCAAACTTATCAGTAGTGCCACCGGAAACACTTTCCGAAACTTCAAATTTCCCTATTCTTAATAGGTGAGTAAATTCCTCTGCTGGGACAGGCTTAGAGAATAAATAGCCTTGGATGGTCTCACATTTGAAATTATTTAATATTTGGAGCTGCTCGATATTCTCCACACCTTCAGCAACAACCTCCATTTTGAGGTGCTGTGCTAATTCAATAATGGTCTTCGTAATAAAATTGGAGTTATCTGGATCTGTCTCACTTAAATCCTTAATAAAAGATTGATCAATTTTTAATGTATCTATTCTACCTCTAAAACGTTTTAGGTAGGAGAGTGAGGAATACCCTGTGCCGAAATCATCTAAGGCTATTCTAACTCCTATACTTCTTAATTCATCTAAAGTAGCCAAAACTACCTTTTCATTTTCTAATAAAGATGATTCTGTTATTTCAATTTGTAAGTAATCAGGAGAAAGCTTTGTTTCCTCTAGGATACTAGCGATATTTTCCACTAAGTTTTTATCTAAAAATCGACTGGCAGATAGGTTAATAGAAATAGGAATAGCCGGTAAACCTGCATCTTGCCAAGCTTTATTTTGGGAACATGCTTTATATTTGACCCATTTCCCTATTTCCGCGATTAAACCTGTTTCTTCAGCTAACGGAATGAATTCATCAGGAGATAACAGTCCCCATTCCGGATGATTCCAGCGGATCAGAGCTTCAACACCGACAATTTGATTTGTAAGTGTACAAACCTTCGGCTGGTAATAAAATTCTAGTTGATTTAACTCTATTGCATTTCGAAGGCCCGCCTCCAAATTGAATGTTTTGAAGGTTTGTATGTTCATTGATGAGGTATAGATTTGGTAAGTGTTCTTCCCGCTTTCTTTCGATTTATAAAGAGCAGAATGAGCATACTTCATTAATGACTCTGCATCCTCTCCATCAGTTGGATAAATACTAATCCCGATACTTGTCGTAATAAAAAGCTTATACCCTTCAATAAAAAATGGTTCCTCTAATGATTTGATAATGGTCTCTGAATGCTTGATAATCTGATCTGTATTTTGAATATTAGGTAATAATACGGAAAATTCATCTCCGCCCAGCCTGGCTAGTATGTTCTTATCCCCTAGACAGATTTTTAACCTTTTCGAGATGAGTTTCAGCAGCTCGTCTCCCACAAAATGTCCTAGAGTGTCGTTGATATATTTAAACCGGTCCAAATCGAGAAACATAACAGCCATTTTTTGTTGGAGCGCTTTACTGATAATTAATTCTTTTTCCAGTTTTTCTTGAAAGAATCTTCTGTTTGGCAGTTCGGTTAAAGAATCATGATAAGCTAAGAATTTGTTTAACTCCTCCGATTTTTTACGATCAGTAACATCATGCAGTGTTCCTATAATAGTAGATTGATCATGATAATAGATTCTTTTTGAATGGGCTTCAATATCAATAATCGAACCATCTTTACTAATAATTCTGAAGGTATGATCAATGCCTTTCTTCCCATCGATTAATTGATTAAAAACAGAATTCATTTCTGCTTGGTCTTCTGAGTGAATATACTCCATAACATCTAATGCATTAGATGAAATCGCTGTTCCTAAAAGGTGATGTAGCCGGGGATTTCCATAAATTAATTTTCCATTTTGTATAATATAGACTCCGACAAGAGCTTCCTCTACTAGGCTACGGAATTTTAATTCTGATTCTATTAATTCAATGGCGGTTTCCTTTTCTTCTGTAATATCTTTAGCTATCCCACTAACTCCAACCACTTTACCATTAAATTTTGCAGGGATAAGAGTGAGATTAATTTGAACCTTTCTTCCGGCTTTATGTATAAAAACAGTATCAATATGTTGCACTTCGCCAGAAAGAACCTTATTAAAGCATTTTTTATATATTGGGATTTCATTTATATAGAGAAATTGCTCAATCGAATGTAATATTATTTCGTCATTTTTATAACCCAAGTATTCAGAAAACCCTTCATTTGGCATTACGATAATACCTTTCGTATCTAGAAAAAAAACGGTGTCAGGGTTATGTTCAAATATTGATCGAAAAAATATATCAGAAATCTCTAGATGATTTGTTGAGAGATTCAATGTTTTATTAGTCGATTCCACGCTATATTCTCCTTTCAGTTAAATCAGAAGATCCTTCTACAAACTGATAACTGTTTTTTCCGTTATTCTTTGCTTGATACATAGCTTCATCGGCCATTCTTATTAATGTTGTGGCATCCTTTCCGTTTTGTGGATATAAAGAAATACCAACACTAGATGTGACGTGAATTTCTTTTCCTAGAATGTAGAGAGGTAAATCTAAACTTCCGATGATTCTATCTGCAATTATGCTGCAATCTTGTTTATTAGCTTCAGGTAAAAGTATCGTAAATTCATCTCCCGCTAATCTAGCAAGTATGTCATTCTCTCTGACACAACTCTCTAAAAGCGCACTTACTCTCTTTAAGAGCTCATCGCCGGTATCGTGGCCTAGGGAATCGTTTACCTTTTTAAACCCATCCAAATCAATAAAAAAAACAGCAAAATCATTTTTGTTTTTTTCCGAATCTATTATGAGCTGCTCGAGGTCATCCAAAAAAGCCCTTCGATTGGGCAATCCCGTCAATGTATCTTGATAAGCTAATTTTTTTATCATATTTTCTTGTTTTTTTCGGAAGGTAATATCTCTTGCGATAAATTCCCTTGCAGGCAATCCATCGTATTCAATATTTGTTGAAGTGATTTCTAAATCGATGACTTGGCCGTCTAGTCTTTCAACTCTAATTTGAAAGGTTAATACTCCCTTGTTACGATATTTTGCTTTTTCCATTAGATGATTCCAATCACTGGAACTAGACAAGTAGTTTTTCCAGTTGTGATTAAGTAAATCACCTACACTATTTGCTCCCAGCAATGTAACACCAGCTTTGTTTGTAAAGATGATTTTCCCATTTCGATGGACAAATATGGCCTCTGGAGATAAATCAATCAAATTCCGATAATGCTTCTCTTTTTCTTTGTAGTTAAGAATGATTTTCTTGCCAAGTAAAAAAGCCCATAGAACCGATGTAAGTACTACTAAAGAACTTCCGGTATCTAAAAGGACTTCCCATAAACCGTCCCCTTTTAAATGAAAGAACAGTAATATCTTTTCATCAAAAATATCAAATAGGGACATACATGTAATAAGAATGAAAATTAGTTTCATTCTTATTTTGAATCTTTTCATTTCGTAAATTATAGTCTCCTTTCGGCAGCCCAGCCACCATAGCAATTACCTTAGGTCTGAGGCTTTGCGCCACCGTTTTTCAACGATTTTGCCATTTTCGCTGTCAAAATTATACATGATTCGACAAATTCTTCTAACTTCACACAAGATTATAGCACTTTTTTACTATATTGCTAGTGATATAGTAACAATTCCTTAAGTTACTAATAAATAGGACTATATACTAGAAAATGAAAGTCAGGTGGTTGAACTAAAGATCAAAAGGGAAAATTTAATAAAAAATCTTAGTTGAAAGGAGTATTGCAGGGTAATAAAGGATAAAAGAATAAAGAGGAGAGGAAAGCAACGTTGGTAGATAGAAATGTTTTTTACCCTACTTTCAAAGTAGTTATATATTAATCTCCGAATTTCTTAAGTTCTGGGCGATATGTTGTTGAATGCGAAATTGCCGTATATTATCTAGATGTCTCCGAATAACCTATTCCCCACCATTCTGTTTTTCTTCATCCTTTTTATCATCAAATACAATTTCTACTGCAGCCAGCAGCAAAGCAACTATGATCTCTGTTTTCAAGGAAAGGATAATGCTATTCATAAACTCATCCACAGTAAAGAGACATAGCCAGTTAGAGGCACCTTCAATACTGATCCGGACAAAAAACATCTTTAATTTTCCTGTAATTTTTCGTTTAAGCAGCACAAAAATCTCTCCGGAAAACAATTCGACAATAATGCTCAAAACAAAGAAACTAACAACAAAAACAATCAATGACCAGACAGATTTATACTGAACGCCAAGCAGTTCAAAAACCCCGGCCAACCCAAAAAAATAAATTCCCAGAACAAAGCCGGGCACCAGAATAATGAGAAGCGTTATTCCGGCAACTGTTGCTATTTTGTCTTTTAAATTCATATCGCCAAATGAAGCATCATCATTATGTTTAGGCATATAAGTGCGCCTCTCCTTTAGCTGTTATTTCTACAAAATAATGAAAGTTTTTATTGGATTAGCGGCCTTTAAATTTGATTGCTAGTATATTTTCTTATTTTATTGTGTACCAGCTTCTATCAAAATTTAAATTTAGTAACTCTCCATACTTTATTGCAAAGTCTATAAAAGCTGATCCTCTCGCAGTTATAAGATTTCTATCAATCACAACAGGTGAATCTAAGTAATTACCTTCGTTAAACGTTCCTAAGAAATTTCTTTGATCAGCCGTTAATCCAGTCGTATATTTTCTTTCACTTAATAATCCACTCATAGATAATAGATATGGTGCACTGGATATTGCTCCTATTATGATATTCTTTTTTAAAAATTTCCTTAAAAACGTGGTCAGCTCAGGATGGTTAACTAAATGTTCAAAATCATCCACTCCAGGAAGTACAACACTATCTAATTGATTAATATCCATTTCGTTCACTGTTACTTTAGGGATACTTGTCAATCCTGCCTCCCCTTTAACTACTTCGTTATTCAACCCAATAAATACGGTTCGTTTCTGCCCCTGCTTTAATACAGATAAAAGCACTGATAATTCATATTCACTAAATCTAGGGTATAGTAATATTCCTGTATATATCATTAACACCCCCATGCAATTCAATAAGAGTCCAACTGGATAAATGAAATCCTCTCTTTAATTTCAATATATTTTCTTGATATCCTTCCCATTCTCACCAAACTGGCCCTTAACATAGAGAAAGAGCGAAATTCTTGTTGCTGAATTGCGCCCTTTTATTGAATAAGCTACTCTATAATGCACATTGTGTTCGAACTGCGTATCAATTAAGTCTTAATAACTAAAACACCGAACTATATTAAGTGCATAACATGCCTATATAGTTTTTATACTTAATTGAAGAGGTGGAGAATATTATGGTTTCCTATATGGATTACACATCACCGTCAACACAATACACTTTTGACGTAAATAAAAGTCCCTTGTTCAAGAAAAATAACAACAACTTTATTAACGTGTTAGGCATTCAACAGTTGAATACATTGGAAAATGTGTCTCTCCTTGATATTTTCCTAAGTGCTAATAATGTCGTAGAACCGCACTATCATCAAAATGCTGCCCAGCTGGTCTATTGTATTTCTGGTGCTGTTACTGTTTCGATACTAAACCCATTTACAAAACAGATTCTCAATTTCCCTATTACACCTGGGCAAGTCGCAAACGTTCCACAAGGGTGGTGGCATTATGAAGTAGCTACAGCTGATAATACTCATATTTTGGCAATTTTTGACGCACCAACTCCGGAAGTAATTTTAGGCTCTGATATCTTAAAATTTACCCCTGCAAATATCATGGCTCATACTTATTGCCTTGATGAAAATCAATGGAAAAAAGCAATAGCACCAGTTAAACCCACAACTTATATAGGTCCATATGAGAATTGCAACAGAGAAAAAGCAAATATGCATCAGCAATATTTAATTCAACAGTATCCACAGCTAAATCATATTCAGCAATACCAACCAACCCATTACATTCCTCATTATCGGCAATATAGAGGCTATTAGAGAAAGACATACAACTATTGACATGGATATTCCATGTTTTTTTGTGTCACAGAATAGGTCAGTTATGCATTACCATGTTCAAAATAATAACTAAAAAGCAAAATTACATGTACAAGAAATGCCGATTCTAGAATAATCTACTACATACGTCTTGTACTAAAAGATTTACCCCATATCTTCGGGCGCTCTATCCCCATTGTTCTCATATAGTCTAACAACAGGCCTGTGTGAACAGATTCGTGATAAGCGATACGCAAAAACATATCCCCAAATGTTCTTACATAGCCTACGTTGGAATGATAAATTTTTATATTTTTTAAATCGTTTAACCTAATTGTCTTTATGTATTTAATGAACAACATGACTGGTAATATATTACTTCATACCAGTTTTCATTATAACCTTATTTAACCATTGAACT
The DNA here is from genome assembly GCF_036965085.1 of Bacillus sp. JJ1532. Taxonomy (NCBI): domain Bacteria; kingdom Bacillati; phylum Bacillota; class Bacilli; order Caryophanales; family Bacillaceae; genus Bacillus; species Bacillus sp. JJ1532. The sequence goes on along the minus strand of NZ_JBALOW010000094.1, from coordinate 20,568 downwards.
GTCCTATTGTGGTTTTCACCATTCGTAGCATTCCCTCCTTTCATGTAAGTTACTAACTATTTTCTTCAAGTTACCCTTCATTTTCTACCACATACTTGAATAGTGCAGACTTGTTAGGAATATCCACATACAATTTGATTAGAGCGATAATGAGAGGAGTGAATGAAAAGAACAATTATTGACAGACATCGATTGCTGGAACAATTATAATTTTAGGTGAAAAGAGGTGTCTGAAATTTGAAACTTTCTTTAAACATCGATAAATCATTTAAAGAAACAAAGATTACCATTGAAAGCCCTGAGTTAGATGACAATATTCAGGGACTAATTGACTTCATTCACGGAAGGGAACAACAATTCCTGATTGCCAAAAAAGGTGAAATGCAGCATATTCTTAAACCCGTGGATATCCACTATTTTCATACAGAAAATGAACATGTAGTTGCCGTAACAGAGACGGATTCTTTTATTTTAAAAGAGAAGTTATATGAGCTTGAAGCCCTGCTTCCTTCTAAAAAGTTTATCCGCCTTTCTAAATCGGTTATCGCCAATTTACATGAATTGAGCCGCTTTGAAGCTTCATTCAATGGTACACTCTGCGTTTATTTCAAATCTGGGAAGAAAGAGTACGTGTCTCGTACCTATGTCCCTTTGATAAAAGATGCTTTAAAATTAAATAGGAGGAAAAAAGAATGAGGACATTTACACTTCGCAGTTTCATCGGTATGTTCTTTGGAGGCTTCATTGCGGTGCTTTACACCAACTTAACAATCCTTTTCGGGGGTTTCGAAATGATAGATGGAAGCTTATTTTTGAAGAACTCCATAGGTTATATTCTCTGCGGCTGGTTTTTCACAGTTAGTTCCTTGTACTATAAAAACAGAAATTTAAAACTTTCTCAACAGACCATTTTCCATTTCTTAACTGTCACGATCCTCTACCTCATCTTGGCCCTTACGATCGGATGGATTCCATTTACTATACAAAGTATTTTGTTAACATTCTTAATCTCCATCGTCACTTTTACAATCTTTTGGATCGCATTTTACCTTTACTTCAAAAATCAAGCCCGGAGATTAAATGATGATTTAAAGAAAATATGAGAAATGCCAAAGGGACGGTTCCTGTGGTTTTTAGTGTGGATATCCTAGCCACAAGAACCGTCCCCATGGATCCTGCTATACGAAAATTGAATATTCAACAGGGTTAACAAACCCTAATTTTTCTGCTAAATGTATAGAAGACGTATTTGATACATCACAATCCCACCTTGGAACTATCCTATTTTTCAGACAATGTTCTGTAAATACGTTTGCAATGATAGATGCTAATCCTTGTCCTCTATAATCCTTGTGAGTCGCGATATCAACTTCTGCAAATTGCTGAGAGGAAAAAATGGAAGTACATTCACTGACTACTTTTCTATTATGCAGAATGCAGAATCCGAAACCATTTTCAATAAAGTTTGATATGGAACCCCAATATTGATTATAGTATTCCTCATTAAATTCCAAGCTCTTCTTTATATTTTCTGTGTTTATTTTTTCAATAGAATAATCACTAGATAATAAGTTGTTATCATCTAGTTTCTTATCATTTTCATATGTAAAAGAAAATCTGCTCAATTGTTTTATTTCATCTTTCAACTGATTCTTTATTGAATAATCCCACTGTTTGGATGAAGAAAATAAAGTGAAGCGGGATTTCTCATTTTTCCTTTGCCTATACAACTCAAAGAGAAAATGATTGAAATCTAAATTATTACTCTCTCCTGCAACGAAATAAATACCTGAATTTGTTCCAATTAGCACTGAATTAGTAAATCCAGACTCGGCATAAACCGTTCCTTTAATGTAATCATCCAAGACTGAAGATGCAAAGATTGGACAAGTTACATTACTTTCCCTCAATTTACTCTTTACTTTATCAAATTCAGATTGACTAAGTATGATCATGGAATACACCTTTCTGTATTTTTTAATTGCGCCTTATATGGAATAACTAAAAGATAATCTCAATAATAAAATCAAATAATTCTTATTTCACATTTAATAAGGTTCATATTAATCTTATTCGTGCTTCTCCCTAAAAGCTTTTTTTACCCTTTCAATTTGGTCGAGATGTCCTTGTATATGTTGAACACGAAATTCCAATAATTCTTTGAATGTGAATCGTCCAGCATCTGCATAAACTCCAACTCTATCAAATTGTTCGGTTGTCAATTTACGGATAATAGGAAGCATACTGGAGCGAAGTATCTTAAAAAGGAGTAGGTATTGTTCACGGTCTAATTGCTCATAATCCAATGAATTTGCCCAAGCGTTCTGGTCAGGCGATGTTAATAGTGGTTCAGACTCGGATAAAACCTTTTTCAGTCTATGTGTAGACACCAATTCCGAATCTGTTATATGTATAATAATCTGATGTATACTCCATTTATCCTTTCCTGGTTTGAACCTAATCTCTTCTTCAGACAATTCTTTAATGGATTCCCTTAACATCGTATATCCTCGGCTATACTCTTCAATCAACGCTTCCATCTGGTTCCTCCCTGAAAAAATATCATTAAGTAATAAATTCTTGCTTAATTGTCATTATCCTTTAACGATTTTTATTCAACTAACCTACAATGATCTACCGTACGAATTTCCACCGTATTTAATGTAAGGAAAAATACCGTTAGTTCCAGTTTCCTATCTAATAAATAAAACTTAAAAAACCAAGAAAATGGACTGCTAAAACAGTCCATCGTTGGAAGAGGGGCCATCATACACTTTATATAACTTCAAGCCATTTTTTTATGACTTCTCTAAGACTTTCTTCTTTAGCTTTAACGTCTTTTTTATCAGTAAATTTCATCATAGCTCTGTCAGCTGCTTTCCATTCCAATATACCACTAGGATCTACAATCAGAGGTTCATTAGTCTTTCGTTCTTTTACCTTAGCACCGCAGTGTAATACGAGTCGAATAAATCCTTTTCCATGAAGATTAAATGTAATTCGGTCCTCGCCTTCATAACAGAAACTAGGAGCATTCCATTTAATATGTTCTGTAATTTTATCATCAGTTCTTAAAATGATACTTCGAACCTCTTCTATTTCTTCTTTAAGTGGATGTTCAAGGTTGTTCATAAATTCTGCTACCTGTTCAGGACCAGACAACTTCTTACTTTCACCAGATTTTTTATTTGTTGTCTTTATGAACTAATCACCCCTTAGTATCTTTCTTTGTTTATATTCATATTTTCAACATATTATCAAACTAACCTTCGCCGTTAATTCAGTAATTCAACAAAAATGAGCTTCAATCCTTTCTAGAATCCCCCCGAAGCGAATTATTTTTTAACATATTACATATTTAATAATTTTATATTCTAACGAATTCTAGCCTTACGAAACCCATCGATTATATTTATTGCCGCACCTATTATAAATATGATCATTACACCGCTAATAACCCAAGTTTCAAATTGCTTGGCTGTTGAAGTAAATAATTCAGACATATACGTGATAAATTCTAGGCTTAACAAATTCGGATTGCTGAAAATAACAATGAATACTATGGTTGCGAACAGCTCAACTGCCGTGTTGAAGATGGCTATTTTTTTTGTCCATTGTCCTTTGATTAATTTATAGAGTGCTAGTGTAATCTCAAGGACGATGACAACTAGAACGAATGGCCAATATTGAAATAAAACTTCTTGATTAAAAGCCGGAATGACCAGTTCAAGATGATTTCCGTCTCCCTTATAAATACCTGTAAGGTGATTCGCATAAAAATAAAGGGTTGCCCAAATCGCTGTCCACATTAAACTTCCAAATACTTCGCACTTTTTTATAGCTTTTTTCTTAGGAATATAAGTGATGTTTTTCAAATCATCAGGCGTCCATTTTTTTAGACTTGCCGATAACGGCTGTTGATCTTTTCCTTTATCCATTCTTTCTATAAGAGCGAAAACAAGCGTTAGCCAGAAAAAGGTTTGAATGCCCACTTCAATTACTTTCCATATCCCTTCGCCCATTATAGTAAGAACAACATTTACAATAGCCTCTTCTCCACTATACCCGATCACATATTTGGCAATCATAGAAATCAGTGAGACTACAGCAGCAATTGGTAAAATCATTTTTAATAACGAAACATATACATCAAAATAACGTGGACCTATTAGATGCATGGGCTGGTCTCGATACCCGCTCGCTAATGCTGCCGGATTCCCTAATTTTTCAAGGGCCGCCTTAACATCTTCCTCGCTGTAATCGTCAGGCAGCATATCCTCAATGGTTGAACGCAGCTCGAGTGCAATATCCGCACGTCCTTTCTCTGGCAGCCTGCGAGTGACTTCTTGAATATAAACCTCAATTAAATTCATCTTCCTCATCCCCTTTCAATAAACCATAAAGTTCTTTCGAATTCTTAATCCATTCCTTTTTTAACTGTAAAAAGATTTCCAGACCGTATTCACTTAAAACATAATACTTACGCGGTCTGCTCTCAGATGTATCCCAGCTGCTTGTGACTAACTCCTGTTTTTCTAAACGGCGAAGCAATGGATATAAAGTACTTTGATCAATGCTAATGCCTGATTCCTCCAATAACTGAACAAGTGAATATCCATACTGTGGTGTTCGCAATTGACTTAAAACGGCTAATGTCAATGTTCCTCTCCTAAGCTCTGTCGATAATGAATTCAATAAAGCACTCATTCACCCACCTCATTTATCATTGCTATATGTTATTACTATATGTCATACAGTATTTGTTCTATACTATGTACCGTACACTATTATCGTTACAACATCATTTGAAATGAAAAGCCCTTTTTTGCAAACAAGAAAAATAATGGCTTAGGTACAAATAAAAAAAACAACGTTGAAATTCATACGTTGTTCATTGATTTGGTTTACTTTATCCAAGGGCTATATTTCTTTAATTTTTTTCTTCCTTCAATGAAAATTATTAATAATTTGTTGCAATCTATTTGCAACCCATTCAATGTCATAACCTATTTCGTTAAGAATAACTGTATTGTGAATTTCCTCCAGACCAATGCGAAGCATATAGCAGTATATTTTTTCCTTAGATTCAGGAGAACTCATATACCTATTTGTAATCCGATGTATGAGTGGCTGGAGCTTATCCTCATTCCAAAAAAGAATATTTGCTTTGTCGTATAAATGATCCCCGTATAAAGAAAGGCTCCAATCGATCATTCCAGCAATTTGCCCGTCTTTTGCCAATAAATTGAATGAACCTAAATCTCCATGAACTAAATATTTTTTACTTAAAGAAACACTCTTAATATGGGATTTCAACTCTTTAATAGCTTTTTCAACTACATCCGAATCTAATCCATTTCGTTCCAGGGATGACCAATCATAAATATTCTCATTGTAAACTGCCTTTATATAATCCTCCCAGGTTGGATAACCCGCCTGCCCAGTATGATCAAATCGACCATATCCATTCTGTCCGGTAATTTCAATTGCTTCCAATACCTCAAGGTTTTTTTCTACAACAGGACAAACATCTAGTATTTCCTGGCTATTTAAATCAAATAATTTTGTTCCTTCAATAAATTTAGAAATGGAGTAAGGGACATCACTTTCAGTTACCTGTATAGCCAACACCTCCCTTAAAGGAAGAAGATGATGAAAGCGATGGTAAACCCATCTCTCTTTTTCATACACTTCGAATCGATTTCCTACTTGAAAAACATAGCGGTCATTAATTGAGTTGAAGGAGTACGTTTGAGAGACAAGACCACCGTTAAGCTCTTTTATATTATCAGCAGAAGGATAATGCATTTGAATCAAATTTTGAATCTCCAATTCCGGTAACTTCTTTACCATTGCCATCGCTCCTTTGAAAAAAATTTTACCTAATAAAAATTCATCTAAGGAGAGTTGGTAGATATGGCTTAGCTTAATTATGGAGTCAATATCAGGGAAGTTTTTCCCGACTTCCCAATTCGAAAGGGTTTGCCTCGTTATATTCATTTTTTCCGCCACTTGTTCCTGAGTAAAACCTGCTTTTTTCCTTCTTAACTTTAGCTTTTCACCAATGTTCATTTCCTTCCCTCCTTATTTAAATTTTCGCATAATTAATGAAGAAAGCTAGCAAGGATTCCTTGCTTTTTTACGACTACAATCATTGCTCAAAAAATAAGATTGCTTAATTGAGTGTAATTCTATATGGGACTTTCTTTTAAGTTTCATATGTTCAAATAACACTATGCAAAAGGAGAATCTGTTATTTAGGATAAATGAAAAGATTTTTGTATTTTTATAGAGATTTTTTTGGAATTACTACAATCATATAAAACTACATATAGCAAGGTGGCAGCTGAACTCCCAGAGAAGGGGGAAACTGATGAAGACATACGAAGCATTCAGTTTTACTATCTCAATTTGGCTTAGTACTGAAAGAACTGGTGACAATGGTAGAAACATTGTCGAACTTCCCTTAATTTGTCCATCTCGTACCGCTACTTGGACTTTTTGAACGACTTCTCCTCTTAATTTGTCCGTCCAGCACCGCTGCTTGGGCTTTTTGAACGACTTCTTCTCTTGATTTGTCCGTCCAGCACCATTGCTTGGACTTTTTGAACG
>NZ_JBALOW010000094.1:338-13871 GCF_036965085.1 Bacillus sp. JJ1532 | reverse complement strand
TTCTCCTCTTGATTTGTCCGTCCAGCACCGCTGCTTGGACTTTTGAACAGTTGGAAAGTTAGCTTTTTCCACAACTAGTTTATGGGGCAAAACAACGAGCACAAAATCAATATTTTATAGATCTCCTTGTAAATTACGAACATTCTAGCTGAATTTAGAGGATAAAGACAAATTGCATACTTGAAGGGGCATTTATGAAATACTAAAAATTCCAATAAGAAAATAAGTTTTAGTTACTTCATAAACGCGCCCGATTCTTGAAGGTCAATGAATTTAAAACTTCCCCATTACTAAATTTCAATAAGTATAGGAACGATCATTGGATTTTTTTTAGTTTGTGTATATAGATATTCTCGTATTGATTTTTTTATTTGTTTTTTCATTACATTCCTTGAACTTCTATTTGCTTCTTGTAACTCGTTGACCGTTTTTATAGTGAGTTCATTTACGTTTTTGCGTAGCTCTGAAAAATCTCGATGATCTGTAAATCCGCGAGAAATCGTTTCGGGTTCAGCCATCAACTTTCTCTCCGATTTGCTTATCGTTACAATAATCATGAACATTCCGTCCTCAGAAAGCTGTTTTCTGTCCCGTAATACATATTCCCCAATATTACCGACATCCCCGCCGTCCACGTATGTATTTCCAACTGGTACGGTCCGGGTTTGGCGCGCAATGCCATCTTCAATCTCGACCACATCGCCATTATTAATGATAAACGTGTTTCCTTTCTCTACTCCAACGGATTCAGCTAACAAACGGTGATGATGCATCATTCTAAACTCACCGTGAATGGGAATAAAATATTTTGGTTTTATTAATGTAAGCATTAGTTTTAAATCTTCTTGATAACCATGGCCGGAAACATGCATGCCGGATGTACTTCCAGTTCCATAAATCACTTTGGCCCCAAGTGCAAATAAGTTGTCTACGATACTCGTGACATTACGTTCATTCCCAGGTATTGGACCTGCCGCAAGGATAACCGTATCTTCAGGCAAAATATCGACACCGCGAAAGTTTCCAGTGGACAGGCGGGCAAGGGCAGCTAATGGTTCTCCTTGACTTCCCGTGCATAAAATAGCTACCTTTTCAGGAGCCAATTCATTGATTTCATGTGGGGAAATTAACATTCCATCAGGAACGGTTAAATAACCACGTTCCATCGCAACCTCTACAACATTAACCATACTTCGTCCAAGTAACGCAAGTTTCCGATTTGTTTTAATTGCTGCAGTTACGACTTGCTGAACACGGCTAATATTCGAAGCAAAGGTTGAAACAATCACTTTGCGTTCGGCCTTCATGAAAGCTGCTTCCACATGTTCACCTACCATTTGTTCCGATGGGGTTAAACCAGTACGCTCTGCATTCGTACTTTCAGACAATAGAAGTAAAACGCCTTCTTTACCGATCTCTGCCATTTTATGAATTTCCGCATGCTCATTATTCGCAGGGGTTAAGTCGAACTTGAAGTCACCGGTATGTACAATATTCCCTTCTCGTGTGTGAAAGACCATGCCCAAGCAATCAGGAATACTATGGATCACTTTGAAAAAGCTCACACTCATTTCTCCGAATTTTAGTATTGAGTTTGAGTTAATTTCAACCAGTTCACTTTCTCTTAGAAGTTTGTGTTCTTTTAATTTGATCTCAACTAATCCTAGTGTGAAGCGTGTGGCATAAACCGGAACATTCAATTTTTTTAAGAAGAACGGGATCCCCCCGATATGATCCTCATGGCCATGGGTGACAATTAAAGCCCTGACTTTATCTTTATTTTCTATTAAGTAAGCGATATCAGGGATAATCAAATCAATTCCTAATAAACTTTCATCTGGAAACTTATTTCCACAGTCGATTATCACGATATCGTTTGAATATTCGATTGCATACATATTTTTCCCGATTTCATTCAAGCCACCTAAAGCGAAGATGGATATCACATTTTCATTTGTACTCAAATTTATAACCTCCTACTTTAAATTTTATAATTATCTTGCCCAAAAAATAAAAAGAGCACTTATCCTTACTATGGATAAAGCGCCCTTTCGAATAACCCAATACTTAAGCCGGGAATTAAAAACAACATAGGTAAAAAAACAGGACCAACGAACACGCAACTTAATTCATTTATTCCTTATTAATTGGTCACGGTCATCTTCTTGTGGAGGTTACTCCATCCAACCGTGTTTAATCATAATATTAGCTCCATCCTCGGCATACAGTGAGATTTCTGGAATTAAAGACGCATATTTAAAGCCTAAATCTTTTCTTTGACTTACTACCAGTGCCATTCCAAAGTTTCCAATTCCCGCGGCAATCATAGCTGAGACATGATACATCATTTATTTATCCGAAAAAACACTTGTTGTCGTATCTAAAACTGCCGAATCCCAACCCATAGGGGCAGGAAGATCTGGATTGCATCCATAAACAAGACATTTCCGCAGCAGTTAAAGGTATATTGGTTTTATCTTCCATTAAGAAAACCTCCTATGTAATAAATACATCATGAATAATATTTCCCTATATGGAAAAAAGTATAAATGAACAAAATGCTTGTTTCTTCTGCATCACTTCCAAAGCCAGTATTACATCGGATGGGGAGCTTTCCGAGATCCCCTCTTTTAAAAAAATAACTAAATAAAAAAACCTTCCAGAAGATGTATAAAGGAAGGTATTTATCTAATCAACTTATATAAGAAAATTGTATTCTCTGTTATGGAAGCATCTCACCCTGTAAATGGGCAAATAAAACAAATTCCTCTTAAAATCAAAGTTATTTAAAATGTGAAGTGTCTCCGATCAATAAATTAAATTTTCTTTCTCAATTTAAAAACTATAAAATCAGCACTTCTGAAATCTTCTTCAAATGAAGGATATTTTCTCAACATTTCTTCAGATGGCTTCGGTTCTATTAAGCCTTCTAAATGAAAACCTGCTTTAATTACATTATTAACATAGCTCGTTAAAGTTCTATGGAATAATAGCATTTTTTCTTTATCGCCTAGCCTTTGTTCATAAACACCTTCATAAAAATATTTATCAACATTCCAATGTAACTTTTCACCATCTTTTGTTTTCTCCCATCCACTCTCCGGGGTAACAAAACAAGGATGTAAAATTGAAAAAATAAAATATCCTCCATCTACTAATAGACGATACATTTCTTGGAATACCTTTTCATAATTTGCAAGGTCTTGTATGACCATATTCGATACAATTAGGTCAAAACTGTTATCCTCTAAAAAATTTAAATCCTCACAATTTCCATATCTATAATTAATTCTCAAATCAATGGGAGTTCTTTCTTTGGCGATTTCTAACATTTTTTCTGAATAATCTACTGCTGTTACAGCTGCTGAAGATTTAGCTAAAATTCTACTAAAATATCCTTCACCACATCCAGCGTCTAAAACTTTTTTATTCTTTACCGTTCCCATAAGTGATAATAAAGTAGGATTTAAAAAAACTTCTTTATGAAGGTCTCCTTGTTCAGTATGTACTGCTGAATATGTTTCGGCAAACTTATCCCACCTTTTAATCGCTTCTTCAGTACCAATGTTTTTTTTCTGATGTTTTTCACGCATTTCCTTTAAGTATTCTTCAGATTTCCCTCTTGGAATGCTGAGACTCTGAGAGTACAAAGATAATAAAATATCCTGATTTTTCACAGTAATTTCTCCCCAATCAACCTAGACTTGTACTTTAATTGATGTACTTCTGTGAACACCAGTAACTTTTCCACCTTTCCCATCCTCCAGCTAAACAATGCTGATAAGTATCATATTAGTCTAACTTTGATTATTATTGGTAAAAAAGTGTTCATTTTTTTATTTGGCGGAAACTGTTGAATTTAGTTTAGCAGTTACAACAGTTACTTCGGCATAATGAGCTTAGGACCTGTCCTTAGCCTTCATGTCCCCATCTTTTTCTGTTAGAATGAATATCTGCTGGATTAATGAAATTATAGAGAACAGTAGGGTGATACTTATGGTTGGAATGGGATATCGGACAATTAAGACTGCGATAGGGGCAGGGTTAGCAATTTGGATTGCGACTTTACTCGACTTAGAATTTGCATCCTTTGCAGCCATAATCGTTATTATGTGTATTGAGAAGACAAAGAAAAAGACATTACATTCTATTCAGAAAAAGTTTTTCGCATCTCTTTTATCTTTAATTCTTGGTTCCTTATGTTTTGAACTATTAGGATATAATCCAATTGTCTTAACTCTATTTATATTATTGTTTGTCCCAATCCTTATAAAAGGACGTATTCAGGAAGGTTTTGTCACAAGCATAGTTATCGTTTTACATATTTATACAGTGAAGGAAGCCAGTCTAGAAAACCTATTGAATGAACTCTATATTATTTTCATTGGTATAGGAATCGCCTTACTCGTAAACAGCATTATGCCTAGCTTTAAGAAAGAAATTGAAAAATACAAAATTGAAATCGAACATAAATTTAGCGTTATTCTTTACGAATTTTCAGCATTACTAAAAAATAGTGAGCGAAACTGGGATGGAAAAGAATTAAACGAAGTAGAAAATATCCTGAATCAAGCTAAAAACATAGTTATACAAGATGTAGAAAATCATCTGTTAAGAAAAGAAAATAAAGTTTATTATTATCTCGAAATGCGAGAGGATCAACTGGAAATCCTAAAACAGATGGTAGCCATTCTAAGCATTGTTTCTTCATCAGAGTTAGATGTCAAACAAAAAGGAATGCTTGCTAATATATTTCTGAATATTAGTCAACATGTTGATTCAGGGGATACAACCATTGCATTAAAACAATTAGAGGAGTACGAAGAGTCCATACGTGAAACAGAATTACCAAAGACAAGGGAAGAATTCGAAATTAGAGCCAATCTATTTTATTTAAATTTCGAAATTAAGAACTACTTAATTATTAAGAAAAATATTTTTAATCGAAGTAAACTTTAACTCCAGAGGCTAGTCATCATATTGGCAAAGGCCACGGGAACAGGTTTCACGCTTATTGAGCTAAGGGACCTGCCCCGTATTCTTTTACTGTAATACCCATGTTAAGAAATGGCTTTGATATTTTTCCAGTAGTTCCAAGCATTTAGATAGTCATTAAAATCATGGGGATGATGTTTAATGCAGGCTGCTAACCTGAGATATAATCCAATAAGTACTTGCTCATATAAAAATTGTTCACTTATTTTTTCTTTTAATAGTAAGTGATTCGCCGCTGAATGAATCGTTTCTTTCGTTAAATCATCTGGTGATGAACAAAAAGCATAAATTAAATCATAAAGGGGATTTCCGATAACAGGAGTTGGGTCAATCACACCATTTAATTTTCCATGATGAAAGATAAAATTGTGCACTCCACAATCCCCATGCAATAAAAATGGTTCTATGTCCAGACTATTTTTTTTTGAATCTTTGACAAGGTTAAGCACAAAGGTATACTCATCTTTATCTAAATATGAATCTAAAATCTTATTTGCTTCCATCAATTCATTCAAAAGGAAGCTTTGCCATGAATCTGTTAATTCATCCGCCCATCCAAAACCAATATTATTTGGTACGGCCTTATAATGATTTATCAGTCCTTGCACAAGTTCTTTGAGCACTTGCTGTTTATTACTTCTTACATAATTTGTAGAACCGTTGATGAATGAATAAGCGATATAATTATTTGAAGGTTCAACATAGAGAAGACGCGGTAATAAATATAAATCCTTGTAACAGGTAAGAAAATTTGCTTCAGATTGAATAACTTGCGGTTCATTCAACTTTACAACATATTTTGCACCATCAGAGGTACTCAGGAGATACAATTTACTTACTGTCCCTCCATTTAATTGTTCATACTCAACGGAACTTGATTGAATGATTTCTTTATTATTTAATTCTCTTATTATCTCTTGAATGTCCATATTTCTTCTATTCTCCCTACTCTTCAAATACAATTTCTATGATTTCTAGTTTAAAATTCATCCGAATACCCTATCACTTTCCCTTGTATCCTTTCCAACGGCAGCAAACCGAAATCTTTGCTGTCTATCCCCCGCCACCAGTGGTCAACCAAAACAAATACCGTTTCTTCATCAACTTTTATAGGCTCCAAATTCGAATTAAAGTAACTCTTAACCCAAGCTAAATCATTAACATGACTCAAATCAGCTTGATCTAAATACTCCTCTTCTTCCATCCCCCTTATAGTGGCCACTCCATAAAATGCACCCAATTTTTTATGATCAATATAAACGTGACCATCCTTGATCTCAATTGTCTCACCGGGTAAACCTACAACTCTGCCTAGATAATTTTTTGGAATCTCTGGGTTCTCTTTAATTGCCGTTTCAAACATCTTATAATAAACAACATCACCTCGTTCAAGTGGAGCAGATTTTGGATCTATTACCAATTCGCCATGTGTCCCAGTATCAAAATCGTGGTTTCCTCTATCCATTGCGTCAGATAGCCATTCCACTAAGAGGTGATGTTCCATTGGTGTTACCATTTTCATTTCAGGGGAAGTAATGTCATCAGTTATTTTAATAACTTCCTTGCCGCAGCCTACTAACAAAAGACCGAATAGAACAACGATTATCTTCCTCAAATCATCATCTCCTTTTTACACATTATACCAGCATTTCCTTTCATTATTTTTACAAAAAGCCCGTTAAAAGAAAAAAGCATTACCGCCGTTTCAGTAATGCCCCCTTTGTTCTAAGCTTCTATTTACATGATTTAATTTTGTCTGATAATATACTTGGCCCTAACTTTTTGGTATTTGAATTAGAAAGTCTTATCTGTACTTCTACATTTTCCATTTTTGCTGTAATGTCATCAATTCTTCCAGCCCAAGTTGGACCATCTATTTCTGGAGTAGGGTAAAGCCTGAAACGCCAGCTGATTTCATTAGGTATAAAGGCAAATCCTTCATAACTATCGTAATTACCATAGGTAGATGGTTTTGGAAGGTGCACCCCGAGAATACTTATATTCGTTCGTGCAAAACTTTGAGGGATCAACAGCACTTTATAAATCAATGCTGAGCCCTTTGCATTTGTAAGTTTTTTATCAACGGACTCCAGTATCATACTACAAGGCATAGTTATTGCCTTTGGCTGTGAAGGATAAATTACCAAAATCGAGATCATAAGTATGACCAAAACAAACTGCCTCATCACGCACCTCTTAGAATCGTTTTGGTTAATTTACCCTTATTATGGTTGAATTATAGGTTTGGTAAATTCCTCTTTATGGTAATATCATTTCTGAACATTAGATTAAAAAGTTTACGTATCAATCTCCATCTTCTTTTTCTGCCTTGTAAAACCGAAATATCTTGTGCCCTGAAAGGCAAGCTCTCCGGTGTCACCTTCAACAAGCATCCCATATTCAGAACCCTCAACCTCTAATTCAAACCGATCACCGCTTTCAACCTCAAAGGTAACAAAATAATCACTATAAGCCCTATGCTCTCCTCCACCACGAATGGCCGTCCTTTTTGCCACCACTTTCGCGTTGACGTTGAGTTTTGGGGAGTTATTATTTTTATTCCATTGAGAAAATCCTTTAAATATTGTAAATAGGATTGTAGAGATTACGATGACAAAGATAATGCCAACAAAAGTAGGAGCGAAATCAAACATGAAATCCCCACCATGAAGCATCTAATCCCTCCTATACAAGTTAATTTTTGATTTTCTTTTTCCTTAAATAAACAATGGCAAAAACAATTATAAATAATACAAGTAACATACTACTTTGCTGAAACCATTTGCTGCTCATTAATTCATCTTCTAATTGGACCGTGTATTTAGGCTCTTTCCCTTTTCCAAGCTCTAGCAGATCTTGATTAGCATATTGGATTTCGGCACTTTTTCCGCAGTTAATGACTTTTAGTATGCCGTCATGATCATTTGGATAGAAGAGATACTCCTTTCCCACTTCAAAGTCAAATTGGCAGCTGCTACTCCAATCTGTAGTAACAAATACTTGAGATTCGTCAATGCCCTTCCAAATTTCTGATACTGATATCAAAGCGACATCGTAGGATTTACCGTTGATTTTTTTCTTTTTTACCTGCAGAACCTCTCCTCTAAACACAGCTGCTGCCCTATTCAATGCTTCATTTGCAGTTTTAGGTATATCACAATCACAAGCCAACCCTCTTGATGACGGATAGAAAAGAGTCAATATTATTAATACAGCGGTTACATAAATTATATTTTTTCTTTTTTTACCCAACTACAAAAGCCCCTTTTTTATTAAAGACGCATATAAATATATAATGTTTCACGTTTTATCCAGCGAAGCTGCCTTTTTGACTTTTGTGGTAAATGAAAAGGCAGATCCATTTTTAAAAAATAATAGGTTCAAATCATTTTTCGATTAGAACCTATAAAACACCTATTTATGCCTATATTCCTTATCTTCTCCAGATTTCCCCTCTGTAATATCGTCAAATGGAGTATAGTTATTGCTTGGCAATTTCCTTTTTCTAGTTATTTTATAAATCGTAAAGGCTAGAGCCAACATTATGATTGCAGAAAAAATATAAGCCATGCAGTCAACTCCTCTCTATAAAATTCCGTGGCATGATGGAAAAAATCTATTTATTCCGCCCATTGTTTTTTTGCAAAATCTCATGATTTAAAAAATGGTCCTCTTGAACTTCTCTGGCTTTTTCACATAGCTTTCAATAATAAATCCACAGTCCGTACAAAGAATGTATTCAATATTTGAGCCTAGGCTCATCTTATTTTCAGGTTGCATAACCGCATACCCAGAGTGCTTTCCTTTCCCCAATTCTTTTCCGCCACATTTTGGACATTCTGTTGCTCTTGCAGAATAATTCATTTGAAATCCTCCCCTTCTCTTAACCATCTAAACCATCTGCCGTGACCATCTGTTTCAGCGATTGTTTCATTACTTTCCATACCATCTATAAAAAAATCTAGATGTAAAAACTTGTCTTGAATATTATTATAAATATGAAAAACATCTCGTTCCTTGCCAATTGCTTGAATCGTTTGAAGAAGTAATTTTCTTACTTCAATTGGCATTTGGTTGGCAACGTGGGTGTGAAAAATACAAACAGTGCTATCACTCGGCATCCTATCAACGTATTCACTTAATAAACCGATTCCATCTCCTTCGACTAATTGGACGGGATTCTTCACCATATAACTCGCTGCTTGTTCAAACATTAACAGTCTTTCTTTGTGTTCCGGCCAGATTAACGATTTCATCCACAATTTCTCTTCCTCATCAATTAAATCAATCGTATTTAAATCCAAACCAATCCTCTTAGAAACTGGAGGTGGAGCTGAAGAAATAAACGGAATATTTTCTCCCACTATCTCTGAAGTAATGTTTAATGTAGAATTTTTATTCCCAAATACTTCATTTGTACCATATGAATAAGAAAACTGATCCCAAAGAAGCTGCAACCCCGCACTAGTTCCGATTTCAATCAGCGCCAGAGGTTTTTCAGTCTTCTCGTAAATCAAATTAAAAACAGGATAAAGATAGGCACATCTTCGCACCTCGTTTGTCTGGACAAGCCTTGTTCGGAGGATAGATGTAATCTCATCTTGATATTGAAGGCAAAAATCTTTAAAGCTATGAAACGCCCCTTCAAAAGGTTTTGGGTTACTCACGATACTAGGATAATACTCTTTTAACTTATGTCTCTTTCCTTTAAGTAAAAGGTAATGAACAGCCCCAAAAAGTAAATTCGGAATCGGTTGACCTTTACTGGCATATGTACATAATTGTAATAATTCATCGTCTTTTGCAATTTTCAGTGATAAATATTCATATAATTTACTAGAATCTTTACACTCATTCGTGGCAAACCTCGTAAAGCTTTGAGATAAGAGTTCTTTATTTAACATTGGTTCCTCCTCCGTTCAAAAATACAAAAGGTTTTAAAATTAAGAAGGAAAGTACTCCATAGGCTCTTTGCAATGAATATATCCATTTTTCCTATAATAATTTATGCTGTCATCACTCGGCCAAACAATGATAAACTCATACTGCTCATTTTTGGCCCATTCATTTATAGTAGTAAGTAGCTGACTGCCAATCCCCTTGTTTCTATAATCACTAACTGTATACACATTAGTCATAAAGGCAAAAGGTCTTGTAATCCTCCCAGGACGAGGCACTTTTTGTATTAATTCAATATAGATGTGAGAAACAACTCTGCCTTCTTCCTCTGCGATCCAAATAAACCACTGCTCACTGTTAATCGCATTTTCTAAAAAATTTCGGCACTCGATTTTAAACTTTTCAAGCTCACTTTCATTAAACTTATTGGAGGGGTTATGTTCAATTGTGAAATCCCATCTCATTCTAATTAATTGATCAATATCTTTTGATTCAGCTAATCTAATCATCAATTTTTCTCCTATAAAAATCGGAATCTTTTTTTCCTTTTTTAGTGTTTCTATATCTACATTATTAATCTTTCATAAAAGTGTAAACGGGAAGCAAGTCCATGGGGGCCTTGGCTATATGTATAAAAAAGGGATATAAATCATTATTAGGATTTTCGGTCAAGTCATTACCAGCCCCGTAAAAAACGGGCGGATTATGACTACTTATCGAAAAATGCATTTGAATATTTAACAACTCCCGAAACATTATTAAGTGCATTTTCTTTTAACTCTAATACCATAAATACCTCTTCTCGTACTTCGAAAGGTGCTTTTATACCCCATAATGATGCTTTTTTAAACCCAAACTTCGGATAATATTCTGGATGCCCTAATACTACAACAGATTCATATTCAAGTTCCATCGCCCTTTTTATTGCTTCCAAAATTAAGTGCCTTCCTATCCCTTTATTTTGATACGCTGGTAAAACAGAAATAGGAGCAAGGGCAAGTGATTGCACTATTTGATTGTCATTCATAATCTTGATTTTAGATAATAGAATATGTCCTACAATTTCATTATCAACGGCAACTAAAGATAACTCTGGAATAAATGCATCAGACTTTCTAATCCGAGCCACCAATTCATGCTCGTTTTTATCACTAAATTCCATATTAGCAAATGCACTTTGTACAACTTCTTCAGTGATATTATAGTCCTTCGATCGTTCCTGTCTAATTATTATGTTCATTATTATTCTCCTCATTTATCATATTATTTACTTTTAAAGAACGGTCATAATAATTATTTTTTACTGAATCAAGGAGAATATTATTTTTAATGGCAAACTTAACTTTTTCCTTAACCTATTTCTCGTCCATCCGGTATTTTGCCTTCATTTACCCATGCTTCAACCATTTGATTAAACAAAGTAGGCTTTGCCAAAGATACACCATGGCCAATCTTTGATAATATAACTCCTTTACAATTAGGGTTATTTTTCACTAAATCCATCGCCGATTTTTTCATCACTGCTCTTTCTTTTTCCCCGACAGTCACTAAAATCTTTCCTTTTGCATTTTCAAAATGCTCCGGTATTTGGAATGACATATTCTCATCCATGATGCTTACAAGCGTTTCTAATTTCATTTGGTGGCTTTCTTGAAAGTATTGTTCAAAGTCGTCTTTGCCAATATAAAGTGTTTTAGCTTGGAGTTTTGAAAACGACCTATTTTTGATTAGCGGATAAAATAGTTTAATAGAGGGATTTATTATTTTTTTCGCATATGGAATGGGCCTCACGAGTGCACTATTGATAATAGCAAAGTCGATCAAATCTGGTTTTAAGCTTAACATTTGAATAGCTATTTGGGCACCTAGTGAAAAACCTAGGATGATTACTTCTTTTTCCTTAGCTTTTTCTTCAATTAATGCAAGTAGTTGATTGGCACTCGATTTGATTGAGAATGGTTCCTCGTGAAAACTTTGGCCATGCCCTGGTAAATCAGGTACAATGCAATGATAGTGAGCAAAGTATTGTATTTGTTCTCTCCACATCCAGCCGCTCACCCCGCCGCCATGTAAAAAAAGCATCAGCGGAGCCTCTTTATCACCATATTCTTTATAATATAAAGTCATTTTTATCACCCGATTGTTTAAGAATCTTTTTCATCTGTGAAAATTTTAAACGCTCCTATTGCCAATACCAACGGGATGATTACCATCGAAAATTTGAGAAAGGGAATATCTAAGATGAAGCTTATTAGAATGATAGGCAATCCAATCATAACAGTCATTGATGCGAATTTAGTATATCGGATAGCTTCATCAGATATCTCTGGTTCTTCTTTATACATCCACCTTTTTCCAAACAACATACTTTCCTCTGGATCCAAATAGGACCAAATAAGCAACCCATAAAAGGGTATCATTAAAATAATTATTAAAATTATTTCAGCCATAGAGTCTCCCCAATTCCTAATTTAATCATGGGTTTTCCTGTTACTCTTATACGAATCACGAAGGAAATAGTTCCCACTATTCCCTTAACCTGCCCTATTAAGAAAAATGCGCTCCTGCTAATTCCAGAAACGCACCTGTTTATGTAATTGATTTGACAAATTTAGTATAACTAGCAGCTCTATAAACAAAATTAAACAATTAAATGCCTTTTAAAAAAATCCTTCGTGACTTGATGAGTAAGTATTTCAGCCACCTTGTCTTTATCGATGAATTTTAACTCCCTTATTTCACGATCATTTGGATTTAATGAGTTACGATCGCCTAAAAATTCTACAAGAAACATGATTGTTTCCTGTTTGTCGTATCCGATTTTCATCTTAATTTCATCTGGAAAATGAAAGCATATTTTTTCATCAAATTCTTTTACAACCCTATAATCTTTTGAACCAGTCTCTTCTTCTAATTCACGAAATAGCGTATCGGTTAAATTCCGATCATTCTCTTCTACGCCACCCTTTATAAAATCCCATTCCCCTTTTATCTTTTGTTTCCCTTTATTTGTGTTGATGCTGACTTTATGGGCAATTAAAAATTGATTTTTTTGAAAAACAATTGCACCTACAGCTTTTCTAATCATTATTGCCTCAACTCTTTCTATCTTTCCTACAAAATTCTCTCTCCACTTTTTCCAAGTAATATGGAGATCACGAGAAAAATATATGAAAATGACAACAGAATCAATTCCAAGAAACCTAGACCAAACAGCATTAAATGATTCTCATCCGCTTGAATACCAGAATCAAACATATATTTTCCAATTAACAAATAGCTGCCAACTGACATTAAGAGAAACAACAGCCCGACCCAATTAAATTTAAATTTTACGATAGTATGAATCAGGACGAAAAAATAAACCGAACCGACAATTAATAAAAATATAAAAATATATAATGGTTCATAAACTGACACGTGATAAACTCCCTCTTTGATTCTTCATTTAATGTTATATAAGTGGAAACTTTGTATGGCCAAATATACGAATATCAAGCAGAGGATAAAGTTCAAAAGCGAAAAACCTCTCTTTTTCAAAATCAAACTTTCAATTCCAGTTAACAACAAAAATCCCGCAAAAATAAATTGCAGTATCCCATTATAGAAAAAATTAACACTTCCATCTTTAAATATGAA
>NZ_JBALOW010000094.1:0-285 GCF_036965085.1 Bacillus sp. JJ1532 | reverse complement strand
TATGAAAATACTAATAATCAAGATTGGAATTAGCAGCAGTAAATGTATGATGACAAAAGGCTTTATTCTATTTTTAAATATATTTTTCAAAACTCCATCTCCACTCATAAAAAGCCTTACTCCTATATTATCCTAAATTGGGAAATAAAAGGGAATAAATTTTCCATACATCTTTTTTGCAATATCACATTATTAACAAACAAATTACGTGATTGTTTATATAATAACAAACAATTTGTTAATGCATTTACTTATTAATGATTGACTTTAACTAAATTTTATATT
>NZ_JBALOW010000093.1:2333-25601 GCF_036965085.1 Bacillus sp. JJ1532 | reverse complement strand
TCGATTATAAGCTAAACTTATCATTTTGACAACCTTAAAAAACTAGAAGAATAATGTTAATAAGTACATATCAAAGAAAGAGTTTTTATCGTTATGAAGGACTTTTCCGACTTTTGGAAAAGTCCTTCACCTATTATTACTCTTTAATTCCATGGAGCCATTCTTGATAACATTCAGGGCAAAGTATTTCATCCTTGTCCATATTTGATACATAAAATGTGACTTGATGTAATTCTTTTTCCCCCGTTTCACTGTTGCAGTAAAAACATTGGTTAGCCATTTAAAATCCCCTCCTATTGCTTATTTTGAAACCTTTTAAGCCTCTTTATTCTTCATGGATTGGTTATTTGGAGATACATATTTAATGGTATGGGGCAAATAATAATTTGGAGTTTCGGAGGGGGGATTGGCATGGAAATACCGGCTCGTGCTGCTGACAAAGGGGATATTAGCGAAGATGGAAAAAAGCTAGCTTGGTGGCAGCTGTCGTTAATCGGTGTCGGATGCATTATTGGAACAGGGTATTTTGTTGGGACCGGAATTGGTATAAGAATGACTGGCCCCGCAATTTTAATAGCCTTTATTCTGGCAGCGATAGGCACTTACACAGTTTTTGACGCTTTAGGAAAAATGTCCGCAAAGGACCCGCAAAAAGGGGCATTTCGTTCATACGCGAAAAAAGCATATGGGCGTGGAGCTGGGTTTAGCAGTGGGTGGGTCTATTGGTTTTCTGAAATGCTGATTTCCGGTAGCCAGTTGACCGCTCTTTCATTATTAACACGATTCTGGTTCCCTAATGTACCTCTTTGGATTTTTTCCTCCATTTATGCAGTGCTAGGGGTTTTCGTTATTGTCATTGGAACAAAGGGATTTGAGAAAGTCCAGAATATTTTTGCAATTATTAAAATTGCTGCAATATTGATGTTTATCATCTTGGCGATCACCGTTTTATTTGGATTATTTGGAGGAAAT
This sequence comes from Bacillus sp. JJ1532, assembly GCF_036965085.1. Lineage (NCBI taxonomy): Bacteria > Bacillati > Bacillota > Bacilli > Caryophanales > Bacillaceae > Bacillus > Bacillus sp. JJ1532. The sequence continues at coordinate 24,629 of NZ_JBALOW010000093.1, read as the reverse complement.
CTAAAGGATTTTAAAGTCCCTACAGAAGGAAATGAAATCCTGCCTAGAGGATTTTATGGTTTATGGTCTGCATTAATCTTTGGATTTTATGCCTTTGGCGGGATAGAAATAATGGGGATTTTGGCAACTAGGTTAAAAAATAAAGAAGATGTTCGTAAATCAGGCTCTGTTATGTTGATCATCTTAACGACCATTTACTTAATCTCTTTAGCTTTAGCTACGGGATTAGCAGCGATAGATAAATTTAGTAAAAATGAAAGCCCGTTTGTTATTGCTCTTGATAAATATGATATCACCTTTTTTCCACATGTATTTACTGGAGGCATTATTATTGCCGGCTTTTCGACTATGGTCGCTACCCTATTTGCCGTTACAAGCATGATTGTCACTTTAGCGGAAGATGGAGATGCCCCAAAAATTTTCTCGAAAAAGGGTAAGCTAAAAGTTCCTCCACTGGCACTTTCCTTAACAATTGGCGGGTTAGTGACATCAGTTTTATTGGCATTAGTCATGCCTGACAGTGTGTATGAATATATTACGACAGCAGCTGGGTTAATGCTGTTATACAATTGGTTGTTCATTCTAGTTTCTTTCCCGAAGCTGATTAAAGCTACGAAATTCGACCATGTTAAACGCTTTATAGGGATGGGTTTAATTTTGCTCGCAATAACTGGAACACTTTTCGAGAAATCAAGCCGCCCGGGATTCTTTGTGAGTATCCTTTTTGTCGGTTTAGTGATAAGTATGTTACTAATTATGAATTTCATTAAGAAACGAAAGCAAAGTAAAGGATATAATCCCCAAAAAGCATAAGCTTTAAAGTAAACAAGGGTTGAACGTCTAATGGAAATTAGAGGACAACCCTCGTAATCAACCTATGGTCATCTTTTTATTGGAAAAATAATAAAAGAACCGCCTCATATCCAAAATAAATTCCAAACCCAATTAATGAAATACCTGAGACAATAGAGATGCCCGCAAGAATCTTACCAGATAAAAATCTTCTAAAGCTGCTTGCAATCCCAGCCATCGTTACATCCCAAATAAATAAGCCAACAATGATGGCAGAACTAAATGTTAACAATTGTAGCTGATCGAATTGTGTAGCCGTCTTTGCTAAGACAGATCCGAAAATGCCCAACCAGAATAAAATGGTTAAAGGATTGGAAATCGAAATGAAAAAGCCGGAAATAAAAGATTTGATAGCGGATTCACTTTTATTACGAGATGATAATTCAATTTTTCCAGCACCTTGAATACTTTCAATACCTGTATAAATGAGAACAAAGAAGCCAAATGACCACAAAAAGGTTTTGACAATGGGTATTTCAAGAAACTGAACTACACCCAAAAAAACAGCAATCATATATAGGATATCTGCAATCATAGCGCCAAAGCCGACAAGCCATGAATGCCAAAAGCCATTTTTAATCCCCTTATCTAATTGTGCTGCATTCACTGGCCCAATCGGTGCAGCCAAAGTAAGCCCAAGAAAGACATAACCCAAAAAAATCCCCATGTTTTTTCTCCTTGCTATGTATTATTCAATTAATAGGTTTGTACACATTCTATTCATGATTTAGAGGCTGTACTACAATTTTTCCTAAAGAATAAATAATTCAATTAGGAAAATAATAAATTTGAAATCTTCTTTAATACTCATATTGGAGGGCATTCTGAATGTCGGTCATCGTTTACCAAACCTTTGAGATAAAACAGGAAAAATTCAAAGATGGGTTAGATAATTTACTTGAGATTAAAAAATACAGAAATGAAAATTATCATCATAAGGTAGAAATTTTAACGCCCATTTCAGGAAAGGACCATACATACGCTGTTATTTCAACATACGAAGGCCTTGCAGAAATGGAACTGCAAAACAAGAAGATGTTCGATGATGATGAGTATTTAAAATTGATTGGTCAATTCTTTTTAGAGGATATTGTTCAGGGCAGCATGAATACACAATTTTTTAGAGTAATGAATGATAAACCGGAATTGAAAGATAAAGACAAAGAAAAAGGGAAATAGTCTTTATCTTTGGAGGAGTAGCCTGTATAATTTACGGAGTAAAAAGGAATTAACAAAAAAAGCGGGAATCATTTATTGATCCCGCTTCTTCTATGTCACTTCAAAAAAACACCGCTTTTATTCCATGATAGGCAAAATATAAACCGAATCCAAGTAATGATAGGCCAGAAAAAATAGAAATAGCCTTAAGACTATGTACAGTTAAAAATCTTCGAAACCCTGTTGTTAATCCCGCAATGAGAATATCCCAAATGGTGAGTCCCAAAAATATCATGCTGCTATAAATTAATAATTGACCAGTCCCATAGACTTGGGCTGTTTTAGCGAGTACAGATCCGTAAATTCCTAACCAGAATAGGATGGATAAGGGGCTGGATATGGACATGAAAAACCCTGTCAAGAAGCATTTTGTTATTGAATCTTTCCCCCTAGTTTCTTCCAAAGTAATCATCTTAGCGCCTATAATGCTTTCTATCCCTGTATAGATGAGAATAAACCCTCCAAAAAGCCAGAGAAATATTTGAACAATCGATATTTCCAAAAAGTGTACCATCCCTAAATAAACCGTTAGCATGAAAATTCCATCTGCTATCATAGAGCCGATCCCTACAATCCATGCATGCCAAAAACCATTCTTTATACCTTTATCCAACCTAACCGAGTTAACCGGACCAATTGGAGCTGCCAAAGTAAACCCTAAAATGATATAACTCAGGAAAATGTTAACATTCAATAATGACCACTCCAATCGGATAGGTTCCTAACTTGTACATTTTATGTGCAAAAAATGTTCCTATGAATCTTTGTCCAAAAACTTTCTTTAGTCATTGCCGTTATTTCTGAATTCGCAAATTCCTAAACTGAATAGGAAAAGCCGAATATAAGCAAAATAGACTAAAAGGAGATGATGTTGTGAAGCATGCAAAAGCATTTTTGTTAAAGTTTATTTCTTGTTTAGTCATTTTATATATTATACTTGGCTTATTTTATGGCATGTCCTTTGGAATGGTATTCTTAATTTCATTAGCATTGGGAGCATCCTCTTATGTTCTTGGCGACTTTCTTGTGTTGCCTAGGTCTAATAATTTCATTGCGACAATCACCGATTTTGTCCTGGCTTTCCTCGTGATTTGGTCTTTAAGTATCAGTTTGACCCTAAGAGAAAATATAGTGACGATGTCTCTCGTTGCTGCCGCTGGAGTCGCCCTTTTTGAAATTATATTTCATAGATACATGGCCAATCAGATTATCACTAAAATGAACAGCCATACTGCACGGCCAACCAAACTGCAATTTCAAACAGAAGCTTCAGAAGAACTGACTCCTTCTGAGACAGATTTAAAATTAAATGAAGATAAAAGTAATCGTGGAGAGGAATGATCCATTATTAATAACGTCTGCTTAGTCGAGCAGGCGTTTTTTAATGTTTTTTTGGGAGAATACAAACAATTTCTATTGCATATAGAGAAGGGAGAAATGGATTTACGGGGGGAGAACTAATGGCGATTTTGGTAACTGGAGGCGCAGGTTATATTGGCTCACATCTTGTTGATTATTTAATTGAGAAAGGTATGAAGGTAATTGTCATCGATAACCTGCAGACTGGCCACCGAGAGGCCATTCATCCAAAGGCAATTTTCTATGAGTGTGATATACGTTCTTCAGAAATAATAATGAATATTTTTAATAATGAAAAAATAGAGGCAGTTTTTCATTTTGCGGCCGCTTCACTAGTCGGAGAATCAATGAATGATCCGTTAAAGTATTATGATGTAAACGTAAGCGGAACACGGTCTCTGCTTGAGGCGATGAGCAGGCACTGTGTTAAATACCTAGTATTCTCATCTACTGCGGCCGTTTATGGGGATTCGCATAAACAGCCAATTAAAGAAAGCTTTCCACTTCAGCCCTCTAATCCATATGGTGAGACAAAGCTTGCAATGGAGAGGATGATCAAATGGTGGGGAGATGCCTTTAATGCAAGCTATGTCTCATTACGATATTTCAATGCAGCCGGTGCGAAGGAAACAGGTGAATTAGGAGAGTGTCATCTTCCTGAAACCCATTTAATTCCTATTGTTCTGCAGGCAGCACTGGGAATGAGAGAATACGTAACAATTTATGGAGATAAATATCCGACAAAGGATGGAACCTGTATCCGAGACTTTATTCATGTAGAGGATTTAGCAGAGGCTCATTCAATGGCACTCCAATACTTACAAAATGGAGGAAAAAGTAATGTATTTAATCTTGGCAATACTGCGGGATATTCGGTAAAGGAGGTAATAAGGGCTTCTATAGAAGAAACAGGGAAAAATATAAAGGTGATAGTAGGAGATAGGAGGCATGGTGATCCCGCAGAATTAATTGCTTGTTCGGATAAAGCTTTGAAAATATTAGGCTGGAAACCAAAGAAATCTTCAATACACAAAATAATACAGGATGCTTGGAATTGGCACATAAAGTATCCAGAGGGATACAAAAGTTTATCAGCTTTTCAAAAATGAATTTGTTTTAAGTACAGGTATAGTTTTTCTTTTAATTCCGGTCTCTTTAATGCAAAATTAATGGACGCTTCCAGAAAGCCAAATTTATCACCAACATCATATCGTTTCCCTTTGATAATATATGAAAAAATAGACTCGTGCTCTAGCAATAAATGCAAAGCATCAGTTAGCTGGATTTCATCATATTTGTCTTGCTGCACATGATCAAGAATTTCAAAAATAAGTGGGGTTAGAATATATCTTCCAATAATCGCTTGCGAGGATGGAGCCATAACAATGGATGGTTTTTCAATCAAACTATCAACTTTAAACAATTCTCCCGTTTGTTCTGTATAGCCGATGATTCCATACTTATCAACATCCGAGCGCGGCACCTCTTTACTGCCGATAATGCTCGTTCCCATTTTATTAAACTGGTAACATTTGCTTTAAGGCTGGCTCTTCATGTTCAATAATGTCATCACCCAAATGAACTGCAAATGGCTGATTTCCGATAAATTTTTTTGCGCATAAGACGGCATGGCCTAACCCTAATGGTTCCTTTTGCCGAACATAGTGAATATCGGCCATTTCAGATATTTTCTGGACCTCATGAAGCATTTCTATTTTTCCTGTTCGCTTTAACAGCAATTCCATTTCTACTGACTTATCAAAGTGGTCTTCTATAGCTCTTTTATTCCTTCCTGTTACAATAATAATATCTTCAATCCCCGACGCAATCGCTTCTTCAATAATATATTGGATGGCTGGTTTATCAACGATTGGGAGCATTTCCTTTGGCAGAGCTTTTGTTGCCGGCAGGAAGCGGGTTCCTAAACCAGCGGCGGCAGGAATGACTGCTTTTTTTATCATCCATGATCCCCCTAATCATTTGGCTTTCCCGTATCCATTTCTATGTACGGAAGAGGCTGTCTTATCCCACCTGTTTACAGAAAATGAGCAAAAAGGAATATTTTCCTCCACAAAGAGCACCTTAAAACTATTAATAAGACTTTTGCAGGGAATATGCTTTTGAGGTGTATGAAGAAATGCCAACTCAAAAAAAACATATCGAAAGAAGGTTTTTAATTTTTGCCTTTCTTGCCTTAGCTGTTTTTGTCTCCCCGCTGTTCATATTAGGGGAGAATGCACATATACGAGTTCACGATAATTTGGATTCCAATTTAGCCTGGTATAAAGTCATAGCTGAAAGTGGACAATTAACCGGGTCTGTCAATGCCGTCATTCCGCAAATAATAAATGGACAATTATCCCGAAATGCATTTGGAACGGAATTTAGTCTGATCGTTTGGCTTTATGCTCTCTTTCCTGCAATGACGGCTTATGCAATTAGCCAGACGATTACTAGGGTTTTTGCGTTCATAGGGATGTATTTACTGTTGAAAACCCATTTCTTAACTGGGCAACAGTGGACTATTCTAACTGTGAATATAGGCACTTCTCTTGCATTTGCATTTACCCCATTTTGGCCATCAGGGATGTTAAGCACTCTTGGTATGCCTTTGGCCTTATGGGCTTTCCTCAATATCCGGAAAAAGGAGAAAATGTGGAAAAGCTATCTGGTGCTAACTCTCCTTCCTTTCTATTCTAGTATTGTTTTAGGTTTCTTCTTTTTTCTAACTGCTATAGGGATCTTTTGGCTAATTGAAGTAATGATGAAGAAGCGGTGGAATTGGCGTTTTCTATTGTCTATTGGTTATATGACTCTTTTGTATGCAATCGTGGAATACCGGCTAGTCTATTCTTTTCTGTTTGATGATGAACCAAACAGCAGAGATGAATATTTTCACGCAAGATTATCCATTTGGCGCTCTATTAGACTTACCTATAAAAATTTCATCTATGGTCATCATCATGCTGCAACTATTCATACTTTAGTCATCTTGCCTGTAATGTTTTTGGCATTATTCATTATTTTAAGAAAGAAAATCTGGAAAAAGGAAAGAGCCTTTGTTTTTTTATTTATCCTTAATATCACTTTATCAGTATGGTATGCATTCTGGTTTTATAAGGGATGGCTGCCATTAACGAAGCGATTTCACTTTTTAGATACTTTCAATTTTGCCCGGTATCACTTTCTGAGGCCGCTAGTCATTTATGTACTGTTTGCTTTGTCATTAAAGGTTCTAATGGATACAAGGTGGAAAAGGACAGTTCCTATACTTGTTGCTGCACAGCTAATTGTTTGTTCTGTAACTAATGAAGAAATCATCTTTCAAACAAAGCCAACATTTAAGCAATTTTTTGCTGTGGATCAATTTAAGGAGATTAAAGATTATATAGGAATTCCTCAGAAAGATTATCGTGTGGCGAGTATTGGTATTCACCCGGCTATCGCTCAATTTAACGGTTTTTATACCCTCGACACTTATAATAATTTTTACCCTTTATCTTATAAATATCAATTTAGGAAAATTATTGAGAAGGAATTGGCAAAAAATAAAACAATCCGCCTTTATTTTGATGAATGGGGAGGACGCTGCTATATTTTTACAGCGGAACTAGGAAAGCGCTATATGTTTAAAAAAAATACAAAAAAGCGATTAAAAAACCTTGAGCTTAACATCAAGCCATTTAAGGAAATGGGTGGCCAATATATTTTTTCTGCCGTTCCCATTGATAATGCATATGAAAATAATCTGAGCTTAGAAAGGACGTTTGAATCATCTAGCTCTGCTTGGAAAATTTATTTATATAAAGCGATCTAACACCAGGAGGAATCAGAATGGATCATCCAATGCTCACGATAATTGTTCCATGTTATAACGAAGAGGAGATTCTCCCAGATACGATGCTACAGCTAAGCATTTTTCTCCAAGAGCTAGTAAAGGAGAGGTTAGTTTCGAGTAATAGTAAAATTTTATTTGTTGATGATGGGAGTAAGGATCAAACATGGGAAATCATATATAGAAAGAGTTTAAAAGACGAGCTAATTAAAGGGTTAAAGCTTTCAAGAAATGTCGGACACCAAAAGGCGCTTTTGGCTGGATTAATGGCAGCCAAGACTGTTTCGGATTGTGTTATTTCCATTGATGCAGATCTTCAGGATGATATTTCTGTCATACGTGAATTTATTTTGAAATACCGAGAAGGCTATGAAATCGTCTATGGGGTCAGAAGAAAACGGGATACAGATACATATTTCAAAAGGAGCACGGCCCAAGGCTTTTATAAATTAATGAAGAGGATGGGGGTGGATCTTGTATATAATCATGCTGACTTTCGATTAATGAGCAATAGGGCTCTTTATGAATTACAGCGCTATGATGAGGTGAATATTTTCCTCCGCGGCATTGTGCCAATACTAGGCTTAAAGTCTACCTCCGTCTACTATGACCGAAAAGAACGAAGTGCCGGAGAAACGAAATATCCGCTAAACAAAATGATCGCCTTTTCACTTGAGGGATTAACCTCTTTTTCTGTTACGCCTATTCGTGTCGTCATGCTTGTTGGATTTCTTTCTTTCTTTATTAGTCTTTTATTTGGAGTCTACTTTCTCAGTTTAAAGCTATCCGGTAAAACGGAAACGGGCTGGACATCCTTAATAACTTCTATTTGGTTAATTGGCGGGATTCAGCTCATTTCTATTGGTGTGGTTGGTGAATACATTGGAAAAATATATAGTGAAACGAAGCGAAGACCGAAATATATGGTTGATATTGATACATTTAATTTGCCGATTCCACGTTCGCTAATAAATGATGGAGAAAATGAACATGAACTCTTTGACCATAATTATGGAAAATTATCTGAAACGAACTAATTCCTTTTTCCGTTTTTTATTAGTAGGAGTGGTAAATACGTTAATTGGACTCTCCATCATGCTTCTTCTATTAAATGCAGCAGAAATGTCCTATTGGATTTCTACCTTCATTGGAAATGGCGTTGGAGCTTTTGTAAGTTATTTTTTAAATCGAAGTTTTACCTTTCAGAGTAAAATTCATTTGAAAACGAGTATCCCACGCTTCATTATCGTGATTTTGAGCTGCTACATTTTCTCTTATTCCGTAAGCCATATGGCCTTAAGAATCTTTGAAGAGGGTAATAGCCTGTTGGCAGAAAACTTGGCAGTTGTAATAGGAGCAGGATTATATACACTCCTAAACTATTTAGGGCAAAGGTTTTATGTATTTAAGAATATGGAGGCTGTATGACTTTGCTTTATGGAGGAACAATAGGAATACAGATTGGTTCTAATAAAAAGAAATTGGAGGGGTAAAGATGCGAAATGATCAATTGAATCTTAACAATCATAAATTAAATGACCAGGAGAAAGATATGGAATTTGAAATTAGTACAACAGGCTATGGATTACAATCGGTCGTTGAGTCGGACGAGACAAATACTTTAGAAAAGAAGCAAAACAACCATAACAGCTGTGGTGGACTGTAATCAGAACAGGAGATGACGGGTATTATTGAATTTTGTCCAGCCATTTGGCCTGAGGAACGAGTGCCAGAGGATCAAAAGGATTGTCGTGAATGCAAACTTAATAAGCATGGGACAAGGATGGTGTGGGGGGAAGGCAATCCTGGTGCTCCTATCATGATTATCCTTGATAATCCAGGAGCACGAGAAGATCGTGAAGGGAATCCATATGTTTGCGGAACTAGGTTTACATTACAAAAATCCGCTAACGAGGTAGGCATACAGCCTAGTGATTTATATGTAACGTATATTTTAAAAAGAAGACCTGTTCGTGCCTATAATAAAGAGGAAGCTAGGAAATCTTGTATCCAGCATTTAAGGGTGCAGTTAGCAGAAAAGAAGCCGAATTTTATTTTTTGTTTAGGGAATATTGCTGTTCAATCATTTTTCGAAAATCCTGAAGCAGAGGTGAAAAAACTGCGAGGCTCCTGGCACAATGTAAATGGATTCCCGACAGCTGTTGCTTATCATCCGCTTGCCATTAGAAGAAGACCGAATTTATGGCCGATATTTATGAGTGACTGGGAGATGCTGGCACAGCGATTTCATCTCTAGAATGTCAGTTTATTTACAAAAAAGCCAAACCTAATGAAATACAGAGTTTGGCTTTTTTATATGTCATTATTTAACAACTTACATTTTATTTTTTTCTTTATGAAACGGGCATTGGGAAAATGTGCTTTGATCATCTGGCAGGAAATATTGTGTCCATTCATAATTATCGCTATTTCCATAAGAGTTTAATGCAGGGTGAATAGTAGTGCTGTCATAAGCGCATAAACGTTCGCGGATTTGCTGTTTTATTTTATCAGCCTGTTTTCCTTTTGCGAGGAATTCTTTTAGAACAAATCTTGGTGTGATGGCTAACATTAAATATGGAAAGCTTCTGCTTTTTCTATTTATGTGTGCAGGGGTCGCACAGTACATAAAATAGGGTGTCCCATGAAAACAGAATTCCCAAAATGGATGAATTGGGTTTGTAGGTATGATATCTGGCCAAGGCAATTCATCTAGCATCGTTAAGTTGATTAGGTGTTGCCAGAACAATTCCTGATATTCTTTAATGCTAAAATTCAAGTCTTCTTTAGAGGAATTAAAAAATATAATGAGAGACGTATATTTTCCGAAGCTTTTATAATGTAAGGAATATTCCTTAAGTATTGCTGCCAGTTCGTAAGAGGTCTCATATTTTAATGGGCTGTCAATGAAGCCGTATCTCAGGTGACCAGACTTTAACCCTAAAGTGGCGGGGATGCAAGGAAATAATTGATTCGCATCAGTCATTTTTTGAATAAACAGCTCATAGGCTTTCTTCTGCCATCCTTCTGTATCATGCTTTTCCAGCTCTAAATCCTGAAGTAATATCATAGTTATCGCACACTCCTATCCTTACTTCATTAAAATATGCATGATCTTCGGATAGGTGATTGCCCTTAATTGTAGGTTCATGCAAAGCATGGACTTCTTTTTAATAGGAGAATTCTAATACCAATAACGCGTATTTAAGCCTATAATAGTGAATAGAAGTTACTGAATATTTAATTTTATTTATATATTATTAATAAAATCTAATAAGGTGGCAAGGAAAATGAAAATTGTGATTGCACCCGATTCATTCAAGGGGAGTTTAACGGCACTTGAAGCAGCAAAAGCCATTGAAAAAGGGGTGAAAAATGCAATTCAGCATGCAGAAACCGTTCTAGTTCCAGTTGCAGACGGTGGAGAAGGGACGATGGACAGTCTAGTATCTGCTACAAATGGTCATAAGGTAGAGATTGAGGTTAAGGGACCATTACTTGATCCTGTACAAGCTGCTTATGGATTATTAGGTGATCAGGAAACATGCGTGATAGAAATGGCTAGTGCATCAGGGTTATGTCTCATCGATTCTGCTAGGCTTAATCCTATGACAGCCACAACATTTGGGACAGGACAGCTAATTAAAAAAGCATTAGATGATGGATGCAGCAAATTTATTTTAGCGATTGGTGGAAGTGCGACCAATGATGGCGGGTTAGGTATGCTTCAAGCACTAGGAATGAAGTTTCTTGATGCTAATGGAGAGTTAGTCGGATATGGAGGTTCTGAACTAGGAAGAATTGTTGATATTGATGATGAAGAGTTTGATTCACGAATTGCATATTGTGAATTTTTAATAGCGACAGATGTTCAGAATCCATTAGTAGGGGAAAAGGGAGCAACTCATGTGTTTGGTCCGCAAAAAGGGGCTACACCTGAAATGGTTGAAATTCTAGACAACAACTTAAGGCATTGGGCAGATTTAGTAGCATTAAAAACAGGCATTCGCCTGCATGATATGCCCGGAGCCGGAGCGGCAGGAGGAATTGGTGGAGCCTTCCAAGCTTTTTTTCCATCTAAAACAAAGCGAGGCATTGACATTGTCATAGAATATTCAGGGCTTGTTGAACAATTAGCTGGAGCAGATTGCGTATTTACTGGTGAAGGTCAGATTGATTTCCAAACTGCCTCAGGAAAGACACCTATGGGCGTAGCTGAAGCAGCTAAACTGAAAGGAATCCCTGTTTTTGCTCTGACCGGGTCCATTGGCCAAGGAATTGATGTTTTATATGAACACGGTATTACAAGTGTTCATAGTATTATTAATTCTCCTATGACACTGCAAAAAGCCATTGAAAGCGCTGCTATTTTACTCGAGCAAACAGCTGAACAAGTTTTGCGAACTTTTATAGCAACAATAAGAAGGCTATGAATATTCATTAATTTTTCCTCACCTTAATGGAAATAATATCTTTGTCAAAAGTAGATGTTCAATTATAGATTTTTTTTCAGAAGGAGTTATTTCCATATTAAGGAGTTGTGTAGTATGCAGTCTTTCTTATCCGAAGAACGTTATTCCCCAACATACAATTGGTTAGTGCTATCTAGAAGCCCTTATTTAAAAAAGCATGAGCGGAGTCCTGTAAATTGGCTAGAGTGGTCAATAGAAGCGTTTGATAAGGCGAAAAGGGAATGTAAGCTTGTTTTTGTCAGTATTGGGGATAATCATTGTCATTTGTGTACTGTCATGGAACATGAGTCGTTTGAAGATATGGAGACAGCCCAGCTATTAAATGATAAGTTTATTTGCATGATGATTGACAAGGAAGAGCATCCGGATATTGCTTCTCTATGCTTGAGCAAGTGTCAGAAGATGGATGTAAAAGGGGACGGGCCGCTAAATATTTTTTTATCTTCAGAGCAGGAAACTCTTTATGCTGCGAGGTATTTACCGAAGGAAAGTCTAGATGATGGTATGATTGGATTTAAAGAATTAATCACGCAGGTGTATAAACAAAATGTCTTAAACCATGATTAGGAACAAGTATATAGGAAGTTACGTAAAAATTGCAGTTCTTGCCTTTATGCAAGAACTTTTTTTTGCAAAAAAAATTCCGCCCATAAGGAGCGGATAAAAAAGAGACCTTGGATCAATTAAGAAATAATTCGAAGTGGAAACAACATATAGTGTTTGTGTTCATGAAATAATACTATATATTGTTAAAAGGATTCTACCATATTTATTTTATTAGAGCAAATTATTTAGTATTTTCTTGATTTATTTCGTCTGCTATATTAAATATTTACTAATTTTTGGAATCAATTGAAAAAGAATGAGAGATTGGTTAATCTTAAAGAAAGAAGATTTGTAGCGAAAATTTAATAGTTTTGTAAAGAAAAAGTGAAAATTGACAACTTTTCTTAATATAAAATCGTTTTTATAATGTAGGACCTATTACTTTTAGCAGAAAGATTAGAGATGGAAAGGTGAACATCATGAGAAGTAAAAGGAAAAGAAAAAGAAAAACAACCTATTCGAAAGGGAAGTTATTAATTTCATTGATAGTTTGTTTAACATTAGTTTTTACAACGGTTAAGACAAACAATCATAGTGAAGCATTGGCTGTTTCTAGTTTATCACAACCGATTAATATTATGTATTCCTTACTTACAAATAGGCATTTTGATCATGCTGAGGAGATGAATGGATACGTTAATAATAAAATTCGAGCTTTTTACATATTAAAGAAAAAAATGGATCTAGAACATAGTGAACAAACATTAAATGAGCAAGAACTGAAAAATAATCCGGAAAAGCATGACCCTGTAGAAAATGATATTAATAGTATAGAAACTAGTATTAAAGATAGCGTTTCTTCAAAACAAGAAAACTCCCAAATAAAGCAACAAAATGAAGAAAAAGTCATATATTTAACATTTGATGACGGACCTTCCGCCTATACATTAGACATACTGCAAACATTGAATTCATTTGACATGAAGGCTACTTTTTTTATGCTTGAGCCTAATATGAGAAAGTATCCAGAGGAATTACATGCTATTATCAATAACGGTCATATCCCCGCCTTACACGGAGTTTCACATAATGTCGCCAAAATTTATCGGTCGGAAAAGACAGTAGTTGACGAAATGACAATAGCGCAAGCCACCTTAATGAAAATGACAGGTGCAGGTACATCATTAATTAGAACTCCTTATGGTTCCGCGCCATATATGAAACCTTCCTATTTGAAAGCCGTGGAAGCAGCCGGGTTTCAACTATGGGATTGGACTGTAGATAGTGAGGATTGGAAATACCGCAATGGTGAATATGTTGAAAGAGTTATTCAACAAATCGAAAATTTTAAACATAAAGATAGACCAATCGTCATTTTACTCCATGATAGAAGCACAACAGCAGAGCATTTGCCATCTCTGCTAACCTATTTACAAACAAACGGTTATAACGCCGAAATATTGAATAAGCAACTTTCTGCCTTTCACTTTTAAAAAAATCTGGACATTCATTCCGGCTTTTATTTATGTCCAAAAGAGTTCAATGATTAAAATGTCATAAAAGTCCCATCTCCCCGATAAGCTTTTATGAATGATTGTGAAAAGGGGGAGAGTGTTTGGCTGCAAGCTTCGAAAAGGCTGCAAAATTTGAGCATGGATTTTGGTTGCAAGTATTAGGAGATCATGCCCGGTTTATTCATGATTCTCTTGCGCCTTCAGAAAAAAAATTAGTACAAGAAGCTAATTATTTTATTCAGGTTTTTGATCAGCTGCTTGGAAGAGTCGAGGTAGAAAATTTACTGGAGCTCAGCAGAAAAGCAGATGAAGAGGCAATGGAAATTCGCCAATTAAAGTTGACTATTCTTGAGCGCCATCTCGTTGGAAAAGTAAAGATTCATCTCGGACCAACATTTATGAATCATATGGTAAATGAAGTAGATGAGTACTTACTTATTTTAAAGTATTTGAAAATCGGCGAAGCACCACCTGTTTTTCATGAGCTGCATCACCATTTGCTTTGGCTTTTGGATGCTGCAGGGCATGCAGGGGCAATTTCTGATAATATGGAACTTCCAGAAAAAAGAATAAAAAAATTAAGTTATGAGTTTACGAAGGATTTTGAAGCCTTTTATTTAAAGGCTGTTGAACTGACGGGATTTCTTCGAACAAATCTTACCACATTTCCTGCATTGAAGAAATTTAATAAAGATGTATCATTAGAAATGAAGCTGTTTATGAACTTTTTAGATGAAATTGAGGAACTTAGGCTAAGTAAGGAGGCATTAGGAACATTTTCTGCGCTAATGGCAGACCACATGTTCAGAGAAGAATGCTATTATTTATCAAAACTTGCAGAATCAACACAGGCAGAAAAACCTGACTGTGACCCATCGAAGCCGAGAGTGAAGGAATAGAGATGTGTAGCCACCTTAGGTGGTTTTTTCTAATGGAAATAGTAGGAAAGCATCATTTTTACAAATATAGAACGTATGTTCTTTTGTTGGGCCAAGTTTGTGTTATAATGGAGAAGCAATAGGGAGTTTTCTCAAGGGTGGTCGGCTAAGCCCCGTTTGAAAGGGGGTGATGCCTATGACAGTATTTGAAACAATTATGATTATGATTTCTTTTTCTAGTCTAATCATTGCTGTCTTGTCTTTTAACCACAAAAAATAGACCTCCCTTGACCTGATAATTGAGGAGAGGTCTAGTCTTTGGACTGGCCGCCGCTCAGGGAACGACGACTATTGCGGATGACCGTGGGTGCTCCAACACCTGCGGTCATTTCTTTAAATTATATTTACAACTATAGGATAACATATACGATTAAGAAAGTCATCCAGAAGCTCTTTAACTAAGCATCCTCCTCATCAGGCTTTATTGCCATAAATGTGGCAATAATGGCAATGACAGTAAGACCGCTTAAGAAAAAAAATAATACCTTTTCAGTATGCTCCATAAATAATGCCATGACAGGAGGACCAGCAGCAACACCAATAAATCTCATTGAATGATAAATGGATGTGATGGTTCCTCTTTCTTCTTTTTCAATTCCACATGTAATTAAGGCATCTAAACAGGGAAGGGCTACCCCTATTCCGATACCGCCAAAGGTAAATAATATGAGCATGAACCATAATCCACTTGAAAAGCTTAAAATGGCAACGGAAACAGCAGTCAATGCAGATCCTCCGAAGATAATCCATTTCATTAATACTTTATTTTCTTTTATTATTTTTCCGGTTACAAAAGAGGCAATACATAAAGCCCCTAATGGAACTGCAAGTAAAAAGCCTTTTTTAATATTGATGATGTTATATGTTTTTTCCAGTACATCTGATAAATAAAACAATACTCCAAATAAAACAAACATCATAATGACACCAATGACAAAAATCGCATTCAGCCATTTTCCATTATGTGTAAATGTGTTTTTTATATTTACTAAAAACTCCTTAAATGGAACGGGCTCCTCACGTTCATTAGGTGTTTTGATTAAAAGCCATACAAGTAATATCGATAGCGCACAAAACACTGGAAAGGCAAAGAATGGGAGAAACCAGAAAAAACTGGCTAGAAAGGCTCCAAGTATAGGACTAAGTACTTTACCAAATGTATTTGATGTTTCAATCATTCCGAGCGAACTGCTGACTTCATCATCGCTTTTAAACATATCACCAATGAGCGGCATGACAATGGGAGCTGCTCCCGCCGCCCCAACCCCTTGTAAAGCACGTCCGCAAAGAATAATCCAATAAGCGTCATTGGCCTTCCAGGCTGCCCATCCTGAGAGAAGTCCACCAATTCCAGCAATTAGGAGGCTCGGGATTATGACCTTTTTCCGTCCAATATAGTCTGATAATCCCCCTGCTATAGGGATTAGGATGATGGCTACAATTGAATATACGGTCAGAATCATACTAGTCTGTAAGGAGGATATATTAAGGTTTTTCTCCATAGCAGGCAGAACAGGAATTAGCATGGAATTTCCAAGTGTCATCACAAGTGGAATCGAAGCGAGTGAAAGAACAGCCCACTTTTTGTTAGGAACATTGCCTTTAGACTTTTTTTTAGCCTTTTGACCCCCGATTTCTAATTTTTCAACATGCTCCATTGAATATCCCATCCCCTTAGTCATCATACCTAATAATAATATGGCTTTTAAAAATAGAAAGTAGTAGGGACTTTTTATGGTAAATATTAATTGGAATTCATTGTCATGTATTATAATGGTAGAAGGCAAATAACGAGAAAATAATATCTTTATTCGAGGTGGAAATGATGGGGAATCAAATTTTGACATTAAATATTGGAAGACCCAATCTTCATTTGTGGGATGGTGTAACATTTAATTCAGCTATAAGAAAAAAGCCAGTAAGTGAAGTTTTGCTGACAAAAGACGGATTTAAAGGGGATTCAGTTGGTAACCGTGAATTTCATGGGGGAACGGATAGGGCTGTTTGCTTATATCCTTTTGAACATTATCAGCAATGGGAAAAGGAATTTCAAAAGCCGTTTCAGATGCCTGCATTTGGGGAAAATATTAGTGTGGCTGATCATCAAGAGAAGGACGTTTATATTGGCGATATTTTTTTACTCGGTGAAGCCATTATTCAGGTTTCACAAGGGAGGGTGCCATGTGCATCCATTTCCAAGCATAACAAAGCTGAGAACTTGCTTAGCAGGGTAGTGAAGACTGGGTATACTGGCTATTTCTTTAGGGTCCTGCAGGAGGGTATAGTGAAGGAGGACTCTTCACTGACATTAGTGGAGAGAAAGCAGGAGAAGTTCTCTGTATTAGCGGGAAATCAACTAATGTTTCATGATCGAAAAAATCGTGCAGCGATTGAAGAGCTGCTCCAGGTAGAGGAGCTTGCAGAAGCTTGGAGAAATAGGTTAAAGAAGGCTCTTTAAAAAAAATGAATTTTTATCCTTGACTTTTTTTATAATTAAGAATAATATAAAAAGCAACATAACGTACGGCGTTGACGAAGAGTAGTAACTTTTACGGGTACTTAAGAGAGCTGATGGGTGGTGCGAATCAGTGTAATCGTATTAGCGAATGGACTTCCGAGCCTCCAAACCGAACCTTTAATAGGAGCAGTAGGCTTTGGCGAAAAGTCTCATCGTTACAAGAGACAGGTATTCAAATGATTATTTCATTTTGATATCTGTTAAGTGAGCTAATTTTAGCTAATGAAGGTGGCACCACGGGTCTCTCGTCCTTTTTTTGGAGGGAGGCCCTTTTTGTATTTCAAATATTTATTGTTATAGCCTTTTAAAAAAGAATAACTAAATCGTTGAGTAAGAGTAGTACAATGTTCAGAAGCATTACAGAGAGCCGGAAAGGGTGAGAGCCGGTATGTGGAGAGCAGTTGGAATGGACTTGCGAGAGGCTTCTTGAAGGATAGTAGGGAAGCACGGAATTCCACCGTTATATGGATAGGGTATCGATTTACATCCGTACCTGAACAAGGGAGCAGAATTCTGTTCTAAATTTGAGGTGGCACCACGGTCAACGATACGTCCTCTATATGCACAAATATTGTGCGTATAGGGGACTTTTTTATTTTTATAACCGTTAAGGAGAGTGTATCATGCCGAAAGTAAAGGAAATCATTATTAGCGAAATTGAAGGGGATACGTTAACCCCAATTCTTATTTACCAGCGTCTTAAAGGGACAAAAAAATTTCTCTTTGAAAGCTCACTTAAACATGAAAAGGCTGGCAGGTACTCTTTTATTGGAACAGATCCCGTTATTGAATTAATTGGAGAAGAAGATTCCAGTACAATCCTTTCAGCAAAGGGAAGGAAACGGATTCAGAAGCATCCGCTTGAAGTATTGAAAGATATACTGCCGCCGATTGAACAGGATGAGATTGGAAATTTTCCATTTTGTGGAGGGGCTGTAGGCTATGTAGGTTATGATGTCATCCGTCAGTATGAAAATATCGGGAAGGCCCCAAAGGATGAATTACATATTCCCGATGTTCATTTAATGTTTTTCGAGGAAGTGGTCGTGTTTGATCATCTTGAACAGAAAGTGTATTTAATCTCTATTCCTTTATTTAGCGAGTTATCTGAATTGCAATCTTTACATGATAAGAGACTAGAGGAAATTCAGCATGGCAAAGTGAACAGTGAACCAAGTGAAGTTTCACTTTCAACTTTTAAAGCATCCATAAAGAGAGAAGAATTTATCGAAAAAGTGAAGCGGGCGAAAGAACATATTGTAGAAGGTGATATTTTCCAAGTGGTGCTGTCTCAGCGTTTGCAAGGAACAATTACAGGTGATCCATTTTCTTTCTATCGCAAGCTTAGAGTGCAAAATCCATCCCCTTATATGTATTATTTAGACTTCGAAGGATACAAAATCGCGGGCACTTCACCGGAAAGCTTAATTAAAGTAAATGACGGGAAGGTGACAACTAATCCAATAGCGGGAACAAGGCCAAGAGGGAAATCCGAGGTGGAAGATCATTCCTATGAAAAAGATTTATTGGTGGATGAAAAGGAGCTTGCGGAGCACCGAATGCTGCTGGATTTAGGCAGAAACGACCTTGGCCGTGTTTGTGAGCTTGGTTCAATTGAAATTGAGAAGTATATGAAGATTGAGAAATATAAACATGTCATGCACCTAGTATCTGAGGTGAGCGGTATTTTAAAAAAGGATTTATCAGCGATCGATGCTTTAATCGCTTGTTTGCCGGCAGGAACTGTTTCTGGCGCTCCAAAAATTAGGGCGATGGAAATTATTAACGAGCTGGAGGAAGTAAAAAGAGGTGTTTATTCAGGAGCAATCGGATATTTCTCAGCGAATGGAAGTATGGACTTTGCCCTTGCCATTCGGACAATGTTAATAAAGGATCAAAAAGCATTTATTCAGGCGGGTGCCGGGATTGTTCATGATTCTGTGCCAGAAAAAGAGTTTGAAGAAACGATTCATAAATTAAGAGCTTTTTTGGAGGGCCAAGATGATATTACTTATTGATAATTATGATTCATTTACTTATAACCTATATCAATATTTAGGGGAGCTGGGGGAGGAAGTACATGTCGTTAGGAATGACAGGATTTCAATAGAGGAGATCAAGGAAATGAAACCGGATGCCATTGTGTTGTCACCTGGGCCTGGCAGACCGGAGGATGCAGGCATTTGTTCAGCCATTATCCAATCCTTCTATGAGACCAAGCCAATATTGGGAATATGCCTTGGACATCAAGCAATCGGGTATACATTCGGAGCAAATATAACGAAAGCGAACAATATTATGCACGGGAAGATTTCAAAATTAAAACATAATGGATCAGATTTATTTGCATATTTGCCTCAGCCAATTGACATCATGCGGTACCATTCCCTTGTGATTTCCGAGGAGACATTACCTGAGGGATTTCAGATCCTTGCAAAATCGATGGATGACAATGAAATAATGGCAATTAAACATAAGCAGTTCCCGTTATTTGGCCTTCAATTTCACCCTGAATCAATTGGAACTGCATTAGGCAAAAGAATATTGGAAAATTTCTTAAATCATATCGGGAGGGGAAGTAAGCATGAAAAGCATCTTACAGAAAATTTCTAATGGGGATTCATTAACAGAACAAGAAATAACGGAAGCAACGGAGCTTCTATTTACTGAGGATATTACTGATAGTGAAATTGCAGGTTTATTAATCGGCCTTAAAACGAAAGGAGAAACAGTTGAAGAAATTGCCGGCTTAGCTAAAGCGTTAAGGGGAAAATCACTGACGTTTAATATGAGAATTCCGAATGTTATGGATAATTGCGGAACAGGAGGAGATGGGTCGAAAAGCTTTAATATTAGTACAACTTCTGCTTTTGTTCTTGCAGGTGCTGGAATTCCAGTTGCCAAGCATGGAAACAGAAGTGTATCAAGTAAAACGGGAAGTGCGGATGTATTAGAACATCTAGGTGTGGATTTAAATTTGGATGCATCACGTACAGAGGAAATTTTACTAAAGGTTGGGATTGCCTTTTTATTCGCTCCACATGTACACCCGCAGCTGAAAAGGATTATGAAAGTGAGAAAAGATTTGCGAATTCCGACTGTCTTTAATTTAATTGGACCGCTTACAAATCCTGTTGATTTAGAGACACAGCTCCTCGGGATCTATCGCCGAGATTATCTCGTACTCTTTGCAGAAGTGTTAAAGACATTAGGAAGAAAACGTGCAGTTGTCCTAAATGGGGCAGGGTTTATGGATGAGGCGTCACTTCAGGGAGAGAATCATTTAGTGATTCTGGAAAATGAAAACTTGACTGAAAGAGTCCTTCATCCAGAAGAGGTAGGTTTATCAGTATACACGAATGATGCCATTCGCGGCGGCGATTCCAAAGAGAATGCACGTATCCTCTTAAATGTATTGAATGGAAAGAAGGGAGCTTATCGAGATACCGTTCTCCTTAATGCAGGAATTGGAATCTTCACAGCAGGAAAAGCGCAGACAATTCAAAAAGGGATTGAATATGCAAAGGAAAGCATTGATTCTGGAGCGGCACTAAATAAACTGGAACTGCTCATTCATGAGAGCAAATTTATAAAGGAAAGGGTGATCTGAGGTGACTACGATCTTAAATATCATTTTAGAAGAAAAGGAAAAAGAGGTTTTGAGACTAAGGGAAGAAGAATTGGACATTCATGACCTGCCGCTTAGAAAAAAGCGCTCCTTTCTAAAAAAGCTTCAACAAAGGGATTCACTTGCAATTATCGCTGAATTTAAAAGAGCATCACCTTCAAAAGGGGATATTAATATCGGTGCTGATCCTAAGGTCCAAGCTCAATCTTATATAGATTTTGGAGCAGATGCCATTTCTGTTCTGACCGATACTCCCTTTTTTAAAGGAGGTTTTGAGGATTTATCGTCAGTTAGGGAAGCTGTTGATGCCCCATTGCTCTGCAAGGATTTTATCATTGATGAAGTTCAGATTCTGAAAGCGAAATCCTCTGGGGCAAATTTGATTCTGTTAATTGCTGCAGCATTGGAGGATCAGCGTCTGACAGAGCTATATAATTTCGCTTTAAACAACGGGCTTGAAGTGCTTATGGAGGTTCATAATGAGGCTGAGCTGCTAAAGGTCCTGCGTACTGGAGCACAAATAATCGGCGTTAATAATCGTGATTTAAAAACCTTCTCAGTTGATTTAGCCATAACGGGAAAGCTTGCTCCGAAAATTAAAGCAGCAGGTGCCTTCCTCATAAGTGAAAGCGGCATTAAAACAGTAGAGGATGTTCAAAGAGTGATAGATGCTGGTGCCGATGGAATCCTTGTTGGGGAGGCATTTATGAAATCTGAAAATCTCGAAGGTTTAATGAAGCGAATGAAACAGCCTATAAAAGAGGTGACGAACTAATGAAGGTGAAAATTTGTGGAATTATGGACGTTGAAACTGCGTTAAAAGCGATCGAATCGGGTGCAGATGCGCTTGGGTTTGTTTTTGCAGATAGCAAGAGGAAAATCAATTCTGATCAAGCAAGGAAAATTATTAAAGTGATTCCTGATGAGATTCTTAAGGTAGGCGTGTTTGTAAATGAAGATCCGGATGTCATTCGAAAGATTGTCAATGAGGCAGGAATCAATGTCATCCAGCTTCATGGGGATGAGTCACCTGAATATTGTTCGCAATATTCTGTACCGGTCATAAAGGCGTTAAGCATTGAATCTCAAGAGGATTTAAATCAAATTAGTCAGTTTTCGTGTGATTATTACCTTCTTGATAGCCCTAAAGGGAAATACCGCGGGGGGAACGGGGTCACATTTGATTGGAATGTATTAACCGGTGAAAACTTGGACGGGAAAAAGGTCATTCTTGCTGGCGGACTTTCAATTGATAATGTTGAGCAGGCCATTGAGATAACGGCACCGTATATGGTCGATGTCAGCAGTGGGGTAGAAACAGACGGAAAAAAGGATGTAAATAAGATAAAAATATTTATTAATCAGGCTAAAAAAAGATCCATGCATGGAATTGGCTGACAAACGTAAAAATTGGCT
>NZ_JBALOW010000093.1:0-2226 GCF_036965085.1 Bacillus sp. JJ1532 | reverse complement strand
TAAAAATTGGCTGATAAAGTACCAGAACTGGCTGATAAACATGAAAATTTGCCTGACAACGGGAGGAACTATTATGACAACCTATACATTACCTGATGAACGTGGACATTTTGGTGCATTTGGGGGAAGATTTGTGCCAGAAACGTTAATGCAAGCAGTTCTTGAACTCGAAACAGAATATAAAAAATCGCTGGAAGATCCAGAGTTCCAAAACGAGCTAAATGATCTTCTAAAAGATTACGTTGGACGGGAAACGCCATTGTACTTTGCCAAAAACTTAACAAAGCATCTTCAAGGGGCAAAGATTTATTTAAAACGTGAGGATTTAAACCATACAGGCGCACATAAAATTAATAATTCCTTAGGTCAGGCTTTACTGGCCGCCCGAATGGGGAAACGAAAGATTGTTGCCGAAACAGGGGCAGGACAGCATGGAGTGGCTACCGCAACTGCCTGTGCACTTCTTAATTTAGAATGCATTATTTATATGGGAGCTGAGGACATTCGCAGACAGCAGCTGAATGTGTTTCGAATGGAGCTTTTAGGTGCAAAGGTTGTCAGTGTTGAGTCAGGCAGTGCAACCCTTAAAGATGCTGTCAATGAGGCGTTACGATATTGGGTGACGAATGTGGAGGATACTCATTATATTCTTGGGTCCGTAATGGGGCCGCACCCTTTTCCGATGATTGTCCGTGATTTTCAAAGTGTTATTGGGAAGGAAACGAAGCAGCAATTTATAGAAAAAGAAGGAAAGCTTCCCGAGGCAATTGTGGCCTGTATCGGTGGCGGAAGCAATGCTATGGGGATGTTTTATCCATTTATTAAAGATGAAGATGTCCAGTTGTATGGGGTAGAGGCGGCGGGATTAGGATTAAATACTTCAAAGCATGCAGCTTCAATGACAAAAGGAAAACCAGGAATTCTTCATGGCGCACTCATGTACCTGCTTCAGGATGAGGATGGACAAATTCAAGAGGCCCATTCTATTTCAGCTGGGCTTGATTACCCGGGTGTCGGACCTGAGCACAGTTATTTAAAAGATATTGGCCGGGTAAAATATGAATCTATTACCGATGAAGAAGCAATGGAAGCCTTACAGCTCCTTTGTCGGTTAGAAGGAATTATTCCCGCTTTGGAAAGCTCCCACGCAGTTGCTTATGCATTAAAGCTGGCGCCAACAATGAAGGAAGATGAAGGATTAGTCATCTGTTTATCAGGCCGAGGGGATAAGGATGTGGAAACGGTAAAAGCAAGATTAGGAGGGATTGAGAAATGAACAGGATTGAAAAAGTGATGCAAGCCTTGAGGAAGAATAACGAGAAGGCTTTTGTTCCTTATATTATGGCTGGAGATGGCGGATTGAATAGTTTGGCAGAACGGATTACTTTTTTAGAAAAAGCAGGAGCAACAGCGATTGAAATTGGCATTCCCTTTTCTGATCCTGTAGCTGACGGGCCCGTTATCCAGCAAGCCGGCATTAGAGCTCTTGAAAGTGGAACGACATTGAGGGGGATATTGGAGGCCATTGCGGAAATACGCCCAATTGTACATATCCCATTAATTTTTATGACTTATATGAATCCGATTATGGCTTTCGGCATTCAGTCATTTTTGGATGAGTGCTCCCGTTCAGGTGTAGATGGGTTGATTTTACCTGATTTGCCGATAGAAGAGGAAGATCTTATTGCCCCTTACGCAGAAAAGGCTGGTATTGAGATCATTAGACTCGTAACATTAACGAGTCCGTTAGAGCGGGTTCAAGAAATATCCAGCAAAGGGCGCGGTTTTCTATATGCAGTTACAGTTAATGGGATAACTGGAGCAAGAAAAGGTTTCAATGAACAGCTTGGGGAGCATTTGAAAAAGGTTAAGAGCGTAAGTAACCTGCCTATTTTGGCTGGCTTTGGGATAGCATCCCCATCACATGTGCAGGAAATGAACCAATATTGTGATGGCGTTATTGTCGGAAGCAAAATTATTGAGCTCTTTGAACGAGGGGATCTTGATGGAATTAAAGAGCTGATTAAAGCTTCCAAGATTGCTCATGTTGAGAATTAAGACTGATTTTGTTTATGGGAAAGTGAAAACGGTCGTCATGAAGTGTTCATGGTGCTTGTTTTTGCAATGAGTCAATGAAAACGGTCGTTAAGAAGTGTTCATGGCTCTCTTTTTTACTAAGAGCCGGAAACAATGGTCGTTATGAAGTATTCATGGCTCTCGTTTTTG
>NZ_JBALOW010000092.1:4158-7987 GCF_036965085.1 Bacillus sp. JJ1532 | reverse complement strand
TATGCTTCATTAATTTTATTAATTTGTTCCTCAAGCTGAGTCAATTGAAGATTTTCTTCTTTAAACATAGCGTAAAGGTCTTTATCTAATTGAATAGCTTTAGAGTAATGTTGAAATATTTCTTCATGAATAGAATATCTTTCCATCATACAATCAAATAAATCTTGCGATAGTCTCTTAAGTTCAGGATCTTCCATTTCTTCAATCAGTGGCTCTAATGATTTAAACTCATTTTCAGAAGCTTTTATGCTTTCCTCTTCTTTGACCATATGTTCCTGCCGCTGGTCAACGATTTGGGCAGCTTCATCTGACAATTTAGAAACTTCTCCCATTTCCTTCATGCCTAAGGAAATTATTTTATCATAAATTTCTTTTTCTTTCTTCTCTAATTCGACTAACGGATCTTGCTGCTGTTCAAATAATTCTTCCGATGCAACAACCTTTTCTAAAACATTATATATTTGTTCAACAGTTGAACTCTTATTCAAACAACCAGAAATAATCATTACCGTACTTAAACAAATGATTATCAGGCAGCTTTTTATTGATACCGGCACGCTATAGACCCCCTTAATTAGAACAATTTAACTATACCTGCAGCCTCATCATTTTTCAATACACGAAAGGCTTGTCCATAAATAATTCTATTCCCTATACTTTTCATTTATGACATAGGCAAAGGCCTTCACCAACAAAATACTCCTAACATAGGCTATATAAATCGTCCTATAAAAAAAATAATATGTAGGCGATAATCTACTTTAGGGAGGTTATCCTTCATGTTTGGTTATGGTGGATACGGTTATGGCTGCGGCTATCCAGGGTTTGCTGGCGGTTTTGGCTGCGGCGGAGGCTTCGCGCTGATTGTTGTGCTTTTTATTCTTCTTATCATCGTTGGCTGCGTTTGCTTTTGCTAATATTGTAGGAGAAGGTGCAAAAATGTACCTTCTCTTTTTATTAACATTTTTCATTCATTTTGATAGACTAAATAAAGTAATTAAAAATTCGCCGATTGATCTTATGCTACAGGAGTGAATGACATGTTAACGATGAGGGATATTATTCGTGATGGACACCCAACATTAAGAAAAGTTGCAGATGAAGTTCCACTTCCACCAACAGAAGAGGATAAGCTAATTTTACAAAGCCTTTTAGAATATGTAATCAATAGTCAAAACCCCGAGATTGCAGAAAAATATGGCCTGCGCCCAGGCATCGGGCTGGCTGCTCCGCAAATCAATATTTCAAAAAGGATGATTGCTGTCTACCTTAAGGATGAAAAAGGAACTCTTCATAATTATGCGCTGTTTAATCCAAGAATCAAAAGCCACTCAGTTGAAAAAGCTTACTTAACTTCTGGAGAAGGCTGTTTATCAGTTGATGATCTGATTCCTGGAAATGTTCCAAGATATGCAAGAGTAACTGTTCAAGGAACTACAATAGATGGAATTGAAGTAAAATTAAGGTTAAAAGGGATATTAGCCATCGTGTTTCAGCATGAAATTGATCATCTGAACGGAATTATGTTCTATGATCATATTAATAAAGAGGATCCTTTTAAACCAATTGAGGGTGCTGTCCCAATCGAAAGATAGCAGGTTCAACTTTTGGACACCATGCGACAAAGGAAAAGACCGAACATTAGGCGTTCAGTCTTTTCCTATATTTTAATTCCCCTAAATTAATCCTATTCTTTTCAAGCCGTCCCAGATGCCGTTGTTGTTTGCTGAAGTTGTTGTTACATCTGCAGCAAGCTTAACTTCGTCTAATGCATTGCCCATTGCAATTCCAGTTCCAACTGCTTGCAGCATTTCGATATCATTTAATCCATCCCCAAAAGCATATACATTCTTCATCTCAATTCCTAAGCGGTCTATCATTAGCTTTATTCCCTCAGCTTTTGAGCCTCCTGCAGGCAACACATCCGTTGAAAATTGATGCCAGCGGACAAAACGGAAATTAAGAAATTCACTTTCATAGGCCGCGTCCTCTTTTTCTTCCGTAAATACTAATGCCTGATAAACTTCCCTATTCTTATAAAAATCAATATCTTTTTCTGGATAAGGAAATTTCAAACTGCCTATACTTTCTTCAATAAATCTGTTATCTAGTTCTGAGGATTTCATTTCTTTTTCATCTAGAAAAACAAGCGGATGTCCTCTATCCATTGAGTAGTTCACTAACCTTTCAATTTCAGATGTCGGCAGCTCATTTTTAAATATGACTTCATTTTCAAAAACAACAAATTGTCCATTAAAGCTAACAAAAGAATCGATATCCAGCTCATTGCGCAGACTGTCAAACATAAATGGAGCACGCCCTGTAGCAATCGCAACAAATACTCCATTCTCCTTTAAATGCTTAAGAGCTTGTTTTGTTGACTTTTGTAGCTGTTTATCACTGTCTACCAACGTTCCATCTATATCAAAGAATACTATTTTTTTCAATTATGTTTCTTTCCCTTCTATACATACTAGGCTGCAGCTTTACCTTCTTTTTGTTTTTCTTTAGTAGAGGTGATATAAACCCCCAGAAAAATGATAAGCAAGCCTACAATCATTGAATAATGAATACTTTCTCCCAATATGAAAGCTCCCCACAATATGGCTGATCCTGGCACTAGATAAGTTACTAAGGAGGCAAATTCCGGACCGCCATTTTTAATTAAATAATAATATATTAGGTATGCAACCCCTGAGCCTAATGAACCTAAGCCAAGCATTGAGAAAATTACATGCCATTCCGTAAAGGCAACGATGGATTCTGGCGATGAAACTAACATAACGAAAAAACTAATGAGTGCAGCAAAAAAGAGGGTAAATAAGGATATATGCAAGGTCGAGACTTGCCCTAAATTTTTCTTTGTAAGTTGTGTCCCTGCACCATAACAAATAGTCGCACCTAATAAAAACAGGATTCCTGAAAAATGACCCGAAAGAAAATCCCCAGACTTTAGATCAGAAATAATAAATATCCCGATAAACCCTAGAATAATACCGATCCATTGTTTTTTTCTTAAAACGGTTGAGAAAAATAGCGAGCCGATAAGAAGAGTCCAAATAGGTGTTGTGGCATTAATAACGGAAGCTAAGCTTGACGAGATTTTCGTCTGACCCATAGAAATAAGCAGCCATGGCAATGCATTGTTTAGTAATCCAACTAAAAAAAGCTTTGTTAGCGGAAGTTCTTTGTATTGGATTTTTTCACGTTTTACTAATGTGAAAATAGCTAGTATTAAAAAGCCAAAAAGGCACCTTCCAAAAACAACTCCAGCAGGTCCCAAATCTTCCAGCAATAGTTTAACAAATAAAAATGATGTTCCCCAAATGATGCTTAAAATTGCTAATGCACTATATAGCTTTCCCATTTGCCTCATCCTTACCTTAAAACTAATTTGTAAAAAATTTCGATTTACGTAATAAAACACTAAACCCATTTTTCAAAATTGTCAATTAAGGAATATTAATAAAGGAATGTTCAATTATTCATGAGCTATCCAAAAATACCCATGAGAGATAAGCTGTATTTGACATATAATAAAATAAAACTAAATCTTTTTAAACATCTTTGATTACTTTACTTTGGACAAGGATAGTTTAAAATAGAAAGTAAGGAGTTGATCCACAATGTTAAGGAAGCTAAGAAAGAAGCTTTTAAAACAGTGGAGAGATATGCTGCGGAAGAAAACTATTGCTTAAAATACCCTTTTGAGCCCTTCAATCTTGCGAAGGGCTCATTCCTTATCGTAATATGGGTATCTATATAATAAAAAAACATTTACATATAAATATTTCTTTAATAAGAAAAAACATGTAAATCATGTTAATTT
>NZ_JBALOW010000092.1:0-4103 GCF_036965085.1 Bacillus sp. JJ1532 | reverse complement strand
ATAATAGAAAAAGTTATTCGGATGAAGGAGAGAGTTCAAATGATTTTTAAAGTTTTTTATCAAGAATCAAAAAAAGAGGTACCTGTTCGTGAAAAAACACAAACTATTTATGTTGAAGGAGAGTCTGAAAGAGATGTACGTCTTAAATTAGCGGATAAACCTTATAATATAGAGTTCATTACTATATTAGAGGGACAATTTTTAGATTTTGAAAAACAAAGTGAAGACTTTAAAGTATTGGAGATAGAATAAATTATGAAATTTGTAAAAAATGATCAAACAGCTGTTTTCGCCCTAGGAGGACTAGGAGAAATCGGAAAGAACACGTATGCTGTTCAATTTCAGGATGAAATCATCTTAATTGATGCAGGAATTAAATTTCCTGAAGATGAACTCCTAGGGATTGATTATGTTATACCTGATTATACGTATTTAGTAAAAAATGAAGACAAAATTAAAGGTCTTTTTATTACGCACGGACATGAAGACCATATTGGCGGAATCCCCTATTTATTAAGAGAAGTAAACATTCCTATTTATGGCGGCAAACTAGCACTTGGTTTACTTCGCAATAAATTAGAAGAGCACGGATTACTTCGACAAACAAAAATGCATGAAATCAAAGAAGATGATGTCATAAAGTTTAGAAAAACGTCCGTTACATTTTTTCGAACAACCCATAGTATTCCCGATTCTTATGGAATTGTCGTAAAAACACCACCAGGGCAAATCGTTCATACAGGTGATTTTAAGTTTGATTTTACGCCAGTAGGAGAGCCAGCAAATTTAACTAAAATGGCAGAAATCGGTAAAGAAGGGGTACTATGCCTACTATCTGATAGTACGAATAGTGAAATACAAGATTTTACAATGTCAGAACGCCGTGTTGGCGAAAGCATTCATGATATATTTCGCAAAGTTGAGGGCCGAGTAATCTTTGCTACTTTTGCCTCTAATATTCACCGACTACAGCAAGTAACGGAAGCTGCAGTATTAAACGGCAGAAAGATTGCTGTTTTTGGTCGCAGTATGGAAGCTGCCATTAATATTGGCCAAGAGCTAGGATATATTCAGGCCCCAAAGGATACATTTATTGATGCCCAACAAATTAATCGCTTGCCTTCCAACCAAGTCACGATTTTATGCACAGGCAGCCAAGGGGAACCTATGGCCGCTTTATCCAGAATTGCTAACGGAACACATAGACAAATTCAAATCAATCCTGGCGACACGGTTGTTTTCTCATCATCACCAATCCCAGGAAATACGATTAGTGTAAGCAGAACAATTGATATGCTCTCTCGTGCTGGGGCAGATGTTGTTTACGGTAAGCTTTCCAATGTCCATACTTCTGGTCACGGAGGTCAAGAAGAGCAAAAGCTAATGCTGCGACTAATGAAGCCAAAATTCTTTATGCCAATCCACGGTGAATATAGAATGCAAAAAATGCATGCGAAACTTGCTGTAGATTGTGGTGTGATGGATGAAAACTGCTTTATTATGGATAATGGAGAAGTACTTGCCTTAAGTGAAGATTCAGCACAAATTGCTGGGAAAATTCCTTCAGGCTCCGTTTACATTGATGGAAACGGAATTGGTGATATCGGAAATATCGTACTGCGCGATCGACGAATTCTTTCTGAGGAAGGATTAGTAGTTGTTGTTGTCAGCATTAATATGAAGGATTTCAAAATCTCTGCAGGCCCTGACCTCATTTCACGCGGTTTCGTCTATATGAGAGAATCAGGTGATCTTATTAATGATGCTCAATCATTAATTACTAAACACTTGAACAAAGTAATGGAACGGAAAACGACTCAATGGTCAGAAATCAAAAACGAAATAACTGACACACTGGCACCTTTCCTATATGAAAAAACAAAACGCCGTCCAATGATTTTGCCGATTATTATGGAAGTATAATACAAAAGGGGCTGTAATTCACTATATGAATTACAGCCCCTTTTACGATTAAACAAAGCTCCTAGCTCATTACTTTTTTCTCAAAGCGATTAATATCAACATCTGCTCCAATAACAATTAATATGTCATTTAGCTGAATAGCCTCATGTGATAACGGGGAAACGATGATATCATTCTTTCGCTTTATTGCAACAATGTTAATTCCATATTTTGCACGTATATCTAAATCAATTAGAGTATGGCCGCTAAGCTTTTCATTTGCTACAATTTCAACAATACTATGTTCATCTGATAGCTCCAAATAGTCGAGAACATTATTGGAGACGATGTTGTGGGCTATACGTCTGCCCATATCACGCTCAGGATGGACAACATGATCTGCACCAATTTTTCTTAATACTTTCTCATGATAATCATTTTGGGCTTTAACCGTAATTTTTGTTACTCCCAGCTCTTTTAAAATTAACGTTGTTAAAATACTTGCCTGTATATTATCACCAATGGCTACGATGACATGATCAAAGTTTCGAATACCAAGACTTTTAATAACTGATTCATCTGTAGTATCTCCAACTACTGCATGTGATGCGATCATTGAAAATTCATTTACGCGATCTTCATTCACATCTATTGCCATGACTTCCATGCCTTCCTCTGCCAATGCCCGGCAAATGCTTCCACCGAAACGTCCAAGTCCAATCACAGCAAATTCCTTCTTCACCAATCATTCCTCCATGGTATTAACAGTCATTTTCGATTATTTTGTCACACACACATATTGCTATAATTTATCTATTGTATTATTATCTGTGGAAATTAGTCAAGTGCTGTTCGAAACCCTTAAATATGCATGTAATTTAAACTACCTTTCATGCTATATGGACTTACTCAAAAAAAAGAACCAAGCTTTAGCCTGGTTCATTCACACTATTCTGCTTTATTCATTTCATCTAATACTCGATTGACACGCTTCTCTAGCATTTTCATTCCGCTTCCGCCTGCTTGGAAATGACGCAAGTTTCCATCTTTATCAAATACATAATAGGCTGGCACGTATTGATTTTCGAATGCCTCATTTAATTTATGCTCACTATCTACATAAATTGGCTGTACAATTTCATGCTCTGCTGCTGTTTTTTTGATTAATTCTAAATCCAAATCATCCTCAGAACGAGGCATATGAACAGCAACAACATTTAATTGATCCTTATAATCATCCCTAAATTTATTAACATGCGGCATTGCTTCTTTACAAAGATGACAGCTAACAGACCAAAAATGAATTAATGTTGGCTTTTCACCTACAAGCTGAGCCTTCGTTACCTCTCCATTTAACCATTCAGTTGCACCTGTTAACTCAGGCATTTGCTCACGTAATTTCATTGTTTATCCCCCTCATATCGAATCATACTTTAAGAAAAGACCTAACAATCAAGTTAGGCCTTTTCATTAAAATTCTTAATTATACATTTAGTGTACTTTGTCCTGGCTTCCAGTTAGCTGGGCAAAGTCCGCCAGTTTGAAGTGCTTGAAGAACACGAAGAGTTTCATCCACATCACGGCCTATGTTGTTATGGTTAACAACAGAATACATTAATTCACCCTCTGGGCTAATAATATATAATCCGCGAAGGGCGATTCCTTCTTCTTCAATTAATACTCCATAATCGCGTGAAACAACATGATTTGTATCAGCAGCTAATGGATATTTCAAATCACCTAGGCCGTTGTTCTTGCGATCAGTATTGATCCAAGCTAAGTGCGTATGAATTGTATCTGTAGACACTCCAATTACTTCCGCATCTAAATCTTCGAACTCATCATAACGATCTGATAATGCTGTGATTTCTGTTGGACATACGAAAGTGAAATCCATTGGATAGAAGAAAAGAACTGTCCACTTATCATTTTTCATATTTTCTTCAAGGCTTACTTTTCCAAATTCTTTGTTTGCTAAAACTGCATCCATTTCAAATCTAGGTGCTTGTTTACCTACCATACGTTCAGGCATATGTAATCCCTCCATTAAAGTATTAAATGAGAATAGATTAATTAGTTTCTCATTTATGCTTTTATTCACAATTACAAGTATAGATGAGTAATGATTTGAGGTCAATATCAAATTGTAATTAATTTAATTAAATACCTATTATTGTATATTAAATAAATTTATTTGATAT
>NZ_JBALOW010000091.1:0-19525 GCF_036965085.1 Bacillus sp. JJ1532 | reverse complement strand
GTATAAAGCTTGTATAGTTGCAAGTATTTTCGGGTATAGTATACTGAAAATTCCATATAACTTAAATAATAACAGTGAAAGGGGATATTTCTGTGGATTTGTCACTTGTTATCACATTCATTATTTTTATTATGCTAGGGTATTTTGTTTATTTAGCCATCGCAGATTAATGCCAAAACAAAAAGGAAGGGAGTATGTAAAAATATTTCCTTCCTTAGTACATCAAGCTTTTTTCAATACTCCAAAATGAAACTTGGAGGATTTTCTTATATTTACGTCAAATTTAAACCTTTCAAATCTAGAGCTGCGAAAATGATCCTTCAATACGACCCGTTCCCTTGCGACTCTTAAAGCTTCATCTATTAATTTCTGGGTGATATCCTCGTAGACTGCAAAACGGCTTAACGCCTTTATGCCATCAGATTCTAGAATATGCTCTTCAAACATCGGATCAAAATAAACGATATCATAGCAATGATCTGGAAGACTTTCGAGATAGGATAGAGAGAACATATTTACTACCCTTATTTGCTTCATAGCTTCATTCATCATGGGTATGTCCGCATTCCAAGATTTCAGACCCTTATTAACCATATAAGCCAAAAAGGGATTTGCTTCTATTCCCGTTACTTTCCCTTCCTTCCCTGCCACGAAGCTTGCCACTATACTATCTGATGCAAGTCCTAATGTGCAATCAAGAACTGTTTTCCCTGAACATATGGACGCTGCCTCAATAAAAGGATCATGTTCTCCTTTCATGATCCTCTTTATTCTGAACATGGCTGAATTCGGATGAAAAAAGAAAGGGTCTTTTTCACCGATAGGATAAAGCTCAAGTCTCTCTTTCCCAACAACGATACAATCATCTTTTTCAATCTTTTGAATAGCCGCAACAGAACGCTTTTTTCGCTCAACGTAATTACTTTCTAATTCTTTTGCTATATTAATTGCGTAAGTAGTCATGTCTTCATTTGTTCTGCCAGCTGTTGTTATAATCATCTCACGTCACCTGTATCTAAAAAGAAAAGGACGTCATAAGACATCCTAGTCAATTCGTATTTAACAATTTGCTTCAAATGAAGCAAGAAGATTTTCCATAATTGTTTCCATTGAATGATCTTCAATATCATGACGGTGAATAAAATGAACCACTTCTTTTCCTTTTAATAAAGCCATTGATGGAGAAGATGGCTCGAATCCTTCGAAGTATTCTCTCATTTTCGCAGTCGCATCTTTTTCCTGGCCAGCAAAAACAGTTACTAAATGATCAGGTTTTTTCTCCGTTCTTAGCACTGCTTGAGTTGCTGCTGGACGAGCTAGGCCTGCTGCACAGCCGCAAACAGAGTTGACAACGACAAGTGTC
This sequence comes from Bacillus sp. JJ1532, assembly GCF_036965085.1. Taxonomy (NCBI): domain Bacteria; kingdom Bacillati; phylum Bacillota; class Bacilli; order Caryophanales; family Bacillaceae; genus Bacillus; species Bacillus sp. JJ1532. Next base: position 18,162 of record NZ_JBALOW010000091.1, on the reverse strand, counting down.
GTTCCTTCTGCGTTTTCTACAAATTGTTCAACCTCTTCAACTGTCAATAATTCTTTGAAACCCGCCTGTACAAGCTCTTGTCTCATTGGTTTAACCATTTGTTTCATATATTCTTCATAAGCCATTGACATTTTTCACACATCTCCCGTTTGTCATTTTATATGGTTAGAATACTATAACCTATGCTCAATTTCAAAAATATTATCTGGATCGATAAAGATAAAGTTAATTCTTTCTGGCTTCCGTCATCTGCTTCCAAACAGAACCCTTCGCTTCTTCTCCTTGCTCGATTCTTTCGATAGCAAGTTTTATTTGCATACTAACCTCAAATTCCGGATCATTTTCAGCTGCTTTAAGTGCAGGAAGAGCCGATTCATCTCCAACCTCGTACAGAAACATGGCTGCACGCCAGCGAACAAGCTTACTGCTATCCGTTAAAGCTTGCATCATTTCTGGCATGGCTTCTTTAAAGCCTAAATCAGAAAGACAGTCGCCTGCTGTTCTTCTTACAGTGACCGTTTTGTCCTTCAAAGCTTTATAGAGAAGAGGCAGAACTTGTTTATCTTCTATCATCCCTAAATAAACCGTTGCTAATCTTCTAATAGAAGCTTTTTCATCCTGCAGTGCTTTTTCCAACACTGGCAAATCAGAAATTTCGGGATCGTCCATTTGCTCAAGCTTTTGGTAACGGGTGCGCCAGTCTGGATCCTCTAAATCATTAAGATTAATTTTTATTAGATTGCGAACAAGCTTTTGATTGCTTTTTTCAGGATTTTTAGCTTGCTCAACAAACAGGTTAAGACGGCTATCCGGATAGGCTGCCATTAACTCTTCAACAACCTCTTTCCCTACTTGATCAAATTCACCGTAGCGTACTCCAACTTCCACCCATTTACGTACTAATACAACGTTATCCTCTTTTGACTGAGCTGCCGAAATAGCATTCATAAACACATCCGGCAGTCCAAAGCGCCTTTCTTCCGTTCCATCTGTCAGCTTCACTTGCATGGGGATCTCTTTATATTTTTGTACAAATACTTTGATTTCACCAAAGTGGTCATTTGTCTTCGGCCCATCATTTTTTTCCGCTTCTGCAGATTCACCGAATGCCACTCTAACTTGAGGAAGAATTTCTTTCCAGTCAAATTTGGCATTCCTTTCCACCGCTAAAAAGTCTGCTACATGATATACACCTTTCACTCCATCAATCATAAGGATCTGTTGAATGATTTTTGGAGCACCTTCTTGCTTTTCCTTTTTATAATTATTGCTTTTCCCCATAGGCAGCTCTTCATCCAAAATAACCTTCATCGTATTTGGACTTGGAGTTGGTTCAATTGACAATATTTTCACGGCAAAATCACCCTTTACACTATAATCAGCATGTTAATTACATTTATTTTAACATAAAGTGGTGAAAAAACAGCATTTACAAGCTTCGACTACCAACTTATCGTGTTCGATATAGACTATTAGTCTACAAGCTCAGAAAGATATGTCCAACGCTCAATCAAATGTTCTAGTTTTTCGTTTAATTCTGCTTCCTCGTCCATAAGTTTTTGCGCTTTTTCAAAATCGCTGCCTGTGTTCGCCATTTCTTCGGCAATTTCTTCTAATCGAGCTTCGACCCCTGCGATTGCATCTTCAATTCCGTCCCATTCTCTTTGCTCATTATAGCTAAGCTTTTTCTTCTTCGGTTTTTCTCTTTCCTTCTGTACTGGAGCTGCCGCTTTTTCCTGGATATTGGATTTCTCAGCTTCCTTTTCTAGATATTCCGTGTAGTTTCCGTAGAAGGAACCAATAAGCCCTTTCCCATTTAAGACGAGAAGCTGATCAGCGACTTTGTCGAGAAAATAGCGATCATGTGATACAGTTATGACTACACCAGGAAAATCTTCGAGATAATCCTCTAAGACCGTTAAAGTTTGTGTATCCAAATTATTCGTTGGTTCATCAAGCAGTAATACATTCGGCTCAGACATTAATATTTTCAATAAATATAACCGGCGTTTCTCTCCTCCAGAGAGTTTTCTAATTGGTGTTCCGTGAGTATAGGATGGGAATAAAAATCTTTCCAGCATTTGCGCCGCGGAAATGGTCTTCCCATCCGATGTTTCAACAACTTCTGCTGTTTCCTTTAAATATTCAATCATTCGCTTATTTTCATCCATGTCTTCGCTTTCCTGTGTATAATAAGCGATTTTGACAGTCTGGCCGATAATAATCTCACCAGAATCTAACGGGATTTTTCCAGCAAGAACATTCATAAGCGTTGATTTTCCAGAGCCATTTTTTCCGATGATGCCAATCCGGTCTCCTGGCTTTACGAGCAGATCAAAATCATTTAAGATGACTTGATCTCCATATTTCTTTGAGGCAGATTTCAGTTCAAAAACCTGCTTTCCGAGCCGGCTGCCGCTTAATGACATGTCGAGCTTTTCGGACGACTTCACAGACGCGAGCTCGTTATCTAAGCTTTCAAATCTCTGTATTCTCGCCTTTTGCTTCGTTGTCCGCGCCTTTGCTCCCCTTCTTATCCATTCTAATTCTCTTCTATATAGATTTTTTTGTTTATCAATTGTTGCTGCCTCATTTTCTTCGCGAATCGCTTTCGCTTCTAAAAAGGCCGCATAATTCCCTTTATAGCTATATAGCTTTCCGTCTTCTAGCTCAAACATTCTGTTCGTCACTCGGTCAAGAAAATAACGATCATGGGTAACTAATAAAAGTGCGCCCTGATATCTGCCTAAATATTCTTCAAGCCATTTGACGGAATCATAATCAAGATGATTTGTCGGCTCATCAAGAATAAGCAAATCTGGTGATTGAATTAAGCTTTGTGCGAGAGCAACCCTTTTCTTTTGTCCACCAGAAAGCTCCCCAATTTTCTTATTAAAGTCTTCAATTCCGAGCTTCGTTAAAATCGATTTTGCATTTGTGCTTGCATCCCAAGCATTCAACGCATCCATTCGCTTCTGCAGCTCAAATAGCTTTTCTTGAAAAACTTGATTTTCAGGGTCTTTGTTCATTTGGATCAATGCCTGCTCATATTCCCGCAACAAAATAAGAACCGGCGCATCACCCGCAAATACTTGATCTAACACGGTCATATGAGGGTCCAAATCAGGCTCTTGTTCCGAATAAGAGATCGTATAATCCTTCGGTGTCATGATTTCTCCAGAATCCGACAAATCCAATCCCGCTACAATTTTTAACAAGGATGACTTCCCTGTACCATTAACACCGATTAAACCAACTCTGTCTTTTTCTGAAATTGTGAATGAGATATCGTTAAATAGCTCCTTCTCCCCATATGTTTTTGTAATATTTTCGACTGAAATCATTTTCATGATTGACCATTCCATTCATTAAAAAATTCTTCAAGATAATTTTCCATCAATTGATGGCGTTTTTCAGCTATTTCCTTTGCAGTATCAGTGTTCAGCAAGTCCTTCAGCTTTAACAGCTTTTCGTAAAAATGGTGAATAGAGGATGACTTTCCTTTGCGATATTCCTCTTCTGTCATCGCCTCTCTTATTTGAAAATCAGGGGAATAAATGGGCTGGCCCTTCTTCCCTCCGAAAGCAAAGGTTCTCGCAATTCCAATCGCACCGATTGCATCTAATCTGTCAGCATCCTGCACAATTTTAGCCTCGATGCTTGTTAATACGGATTTTTTTCCGCCTTTAAAAGAAATGGAACCAATAATCTCGATGATTTGATCTCGGACTTTTTGTTCAAGTTCAAGTGCTTCAAGAAAATTAAATAACTTTCTCTCCCCTTCTTCTTTAGAAGAGTTCAGTTTCTCATCAGGAACGTCATGCAGCAAGGCAGCCATTTCAATAATAAATGGGTCGCCTTTGTTTTCCTTTTCACATATATATAAAGCATTTCTGCGAACTCGTTCAATATGAAACCAATCATGACCTGTACAATCTTCACCAAGAAGATCTCGTACAAAGCTTTCTGTTTTTTGTAATACGGCTTCCATAACAACTCCACCTTCACTTATCATCAAGAACCATTTTACCATGAAGGAAGAGGATAGTTAAAAAAATTACGTAGCCTGCATGACAACCAAACTATAAAATTTAATGTTTTGTATAATCCTTAGTAAAAAGGTATGGTTAATGCGATATTAATCTGGTAATATATATAAAAATGATAATTTTCAAAAAATGAATGCAGGTGAGACGATGAAGGTTGTAAATAATATAGCTGAATTAATTGGTGAAACCCCATTAGTTAGATTAAATAGACTGCCTTCCAAAGATGGAGCAGAGGTTTATGTGAAACTCGAGTACTTTAATCCAAGCCGCAGCGTGAAAGATCGGGCTGCTTATAATATGATTGTTGAAGCGGAAAATGCTGGACTCTTAAAAAGCGGTGCAACGATTATCGAACCGACTTCCGGTAATACAGGGATTGGCATTGCTATGAATGCGGCTGCTAGAGGGTATCGAGCAATTATTGTTATGCCCGATTCAGCTACGGCGGAAAGAATAAATATATTAAAAGCATACGGAGCAGAAGTAGTGCTTACACCTAGTGATGAAAAAATGCCCGGGGCTATAAATAAAGCTAGGGAAATTGCAGCTGGAACGAAAAACAGCTTTGTCCCTATGCAGTTTGAAAACGAAGCAAACCCTAATATTCACCGAATTACTACAGCCATAGAAATCATTGAGGCTATGGAAGAAAACGGGAAGAAGCTGGCTGCGTTTGTTGGAACTTCGGGGACGGGTGGAACGATTACAGGTACAGGTGAGGAATTAAAAAAATATGACCCTTCGATAACTGTACATGTTGTGGAGCCCGCAGGTTCTCCAGTATTGTCAGGCGGAGAGCCTGGTAAACATAAGCTAGTTGGCACGAGCCCAGGCTTCGTACCTCCTATTTTAAATACGTCTGTGTACGATGAAATTTTTCAGATAAAAGATGAAGAAGCATATGAAACTGTAAGGAAGCTTGCAGCCCTAGAAGGAATTTTACTAGGTCCCTCTGGTGGTGCGTCGGTATTTTCTGCCCTTAAAGTGGCAGAAAGATTAACGCCGTCAGATACTGTCGTTTGTATCGCTCCTGATACTGGTGAAAGATATTTATCAAGTGATCTTTTTGAATATTAATAACGGGATGGTCTGTTCATCCTGTTTTCTTTACACCTATATCTGATTAATTCCATATGAATAATTATGATTAAGTTGAGGTGAAAACATGTACTTAACTATCGATCGCATTAGTAAAAGTTTTAATAACGAAAAGAATAATAGAATCAAAGTTTTAGATAACATCAATTTAAACATTGAAAAAGGAAGTTTTATTTCTATTGTAGGTCCTTCTGGCTGTGGTAAATCAACATTGCTTTATTTGATTGCAGGGCTGGAAAAAGCTGATGAAGGCGAAATCAAGATGGATGGGAAAGGGGTAACTCATCCAGGACCTGATAGAGTAGTTGTTTTTCAAGAGGCTGGATTATTTCCATGGCTGACCGTACTCGAAAATGTAACTTACGGCTTACTTCTAAAAAAAATCCCGAAAAAACAAGCTGAAGCGAAGGCACTTGAAATATTAAAAATGGTTCATTTGAGCCGCTATACCGATTCCTATCCCCATCAGCTTTCCGGCGGGATGAAGCAAAGAGTTGCCATTGCACGCGCACTTGTGATGGAGCCAGATATTTTACTTATGGATGAACCATTTTCGGCGCTTGATGAACAAACGAGGATGGTCCTTCACAAGGAGCTGCTTGACATTTGGCGTAAAACAAAAGTGACGATTCTTTTTATCACTCATAATATTCGTGAAGCTGTGTTACTTTCGGAAAAAGTCATTGTGTTTGCCACTCGTCCGGGAAAAGTAAAAGAAATCATTACTGTTCAGTCGGCTAAAGATGGAGTCATGCCAGACAGTGTTACACTTCATTCCGAACAAAGAATCTTATCGATTTTAGAAGAGGAAATAGAAAAAGTGCTGAAGGAGGAAATGGGTGATGACTACAGCTTTAAGGCGGATCGGCTTCATCGTGATCATAGCGGCGATTTGGGAAATCACATCTAGATTTTCAGGTCTCCCCGCATTTATGTTTCCGCCGCTATCGCAAATATTCGAAACAATGTTCAATGGGATTGTAAACGGTCAAATAACAGTAGCCATTGGCGTTAGCTTAAGCAGAATTTTAATCGGCTTCTTGATTGCCATAATTTTAGGCACATTCATGGGTTATTTAATTTGGAAGTATAAATTCGTTGAAGATACACTTGGCTTCTTAGTGACGGCACTCCAGTCAATCCCAAGCATCGTGTGGTTTCCGCTAGCGATTATCTGGTTTGGACTGAATGATTTTGCCATTCTTTTTATCGTCACGATTGGTGCTACGTGGACAATGACAATCAGTGCCACGAGCGGATTTAAAAATGTGCCAAAGCTGTATCAGCGCGTGGCAAGGACATTTGGTTCCACTGGCTTTCATTTTATTCGGACAGTCATTATGCCTGCTTCTGTGCCGCAATTACTATCAGGTCTCCGAATTGCATGGGCTTTTTCGTGGAGAGCATTAATGGCTGGTGAATTGCTTGGAGCAGGCGGTGGACTTGGAAAACTTTTAGAAACAGGAAGGTCCCTCGGACAAATGGACCTTGTTATATCCGTAATGATCGTGATTGCCATCATAGGAACAATCATGGATAACATTGTATTTGTCCGACTGGAACGATCTGTTCAAACAAAATGGGGAATGAATTAACTATTAAAGGGAGTTGGAATGCGTTGAAAAAGTTATTAATCGCTGTCAGTGCTTTTTTATTAATCGGTCTTCTAAGTGCTTGCACACAAAATGGTAAAGAAGCTAGTAGTCAAGCCGAGGAACAAACGGTCAAAATCGGGTATTTCCCCAACTTGACCCATATCGCTACAATCGTTGCGCTTGAAAATAATTATTTTAAAGATGAATTTGGAGAGAGTATCAAAATTGAAACGAAAACAGTTAGTAATGGCGGTTTATTTATGGAAGCCATGACAACGAAAGCAATCGATGTGGGAACGGTCGGTCCTGGTCCTCTGCTGAATTTCTATGTAAAAAACCCTAAATTCCATATAATATCCGGGGCAGTAAATGGCGGAGCAGTACTAGTCGCCAATGAAGGAAGCCAAATCGAAAAGCTTTCAGACCTTGATGGAAAAAGAGTCGCCATTCCTGTTATCGGAAGCACTCAGGATGTTATGTTAAGGAAAGCCTTGCAGGATGTGAACTTAAATACAACAACGAACGGCGGAACTGTTGAACTATTTGCAGCTGCTCCAGCAGATACAGCTACACTTTTCGTCCAAAATTCTGTAGATGCGGCTGCCACTCAAGAACCGTGGGGTTATTTTCTAGAAACGCAGGCAAATGGAAAGCTTTTGCTTGACTGGGACCAGTTTGCTTGGGGCAAAGAATCAACAAATACAGTAGTCGCAGCAACTGACGAATTCTTAGAAAATAAAGAGCTTGTACAAGCATATTTAACTGCGCATAAAAAAGCGGTTGCCTTTATTCAAGAGAACCCAGAAAAAGCTAAAGAACTGGTTATCAAGCATATTAAAGATTTAACAGGAAAAGAAATTAATAAGGAAGAGACAACTGCCGCTTTTAATAGACTGCAAGTAACGACAAATGTGAACGAACAGGTAATTCAAGAAATGGCCGATATAAGTAAAGAAGCTGGCTATATTCCGAGTAACAATATTGATGGGCTGATTAATCTAAAACATCTTCAAGATTTAGGAAATTAATAGAAATAAAAAAGCTGTCCTTAAAAGAAATTTACATCTTCTCTTGGACAGCTTTTTTTATAATAAATTTTTATTCTAATCCATTAAACCAGCTAATACCAAGCGTATTCTCCCCCGCATGTACACCAATGGCTGCTCCAAGCGGATATGGCTGAAACGCAATTTCAGGGAACTCCACAATAAGCTCATCCTTCCACTTTAACGCTTCTGATTCATGTAATCCATACAAGATGTAAGCTTCTTTTATTGGTTTTTGCTGATGTGATTTTCTTAAAAGCTGAATCATTTTATCCTTCGCTTTTCTTTCACTTCTTACCTTTTCATTTGTGCTTAGTGCCCCATCAATGATAGCAATGATTGGAATAATATTCAGCATACTTCCGAGAAAAAATTGCACTCCAGACATTCTGCCGCTTCGATGAAGCTGTTCAAGACTGCCGATTCGTACATAAGTCTCATTCGTTTCACGTAACTTCTCCAAGCTTGATTTGATTTCTGCTGGCTCCATTCCCAACTCGGATAATTCAATCCCCTTTTTCACAATGCGGGTTAATGGATAAGTAAGGATCTTCGAATCAATTGTTATGACGTTTGAATCAACAAGCTGTGCAGCCTGTTCACTTGAAGAGGCGGTTCCGCTCAATTTGCTGGAAATATGAACAGAGAAAATCACATCATACTTTTCGCCAAGCTTTTCATACAAATCTTTAAATGCGCCAATTGAAGGCTGTGATGTTTTTGGCGGATTTTTTAATGTTTTTAAACGTTCATATAAATGTGCAGGTGTTAAATCTACCTCCAAAAATTCTTCCTCGTCTAATAAAATTGTAACCGGTATCGTATAAACATCTGGATGATTAAGCAGCTGCTCTTCTAAATATGCAGTACTGTCAGTAACCCATGCTATTTTAGTCAACATTTTTCCCCCTTATTGAAATTTATGTAAAACAGTGAAAGAGGTTGGCTAAATCACCAGCCCCTTTCACGAAAATGATAGTTTCAGTCAAAATCAGACTTTCTGAGCCAAACTTGATTGCAACAAAAATGGTTTAATCTTTGGGAAAACCTTTATTGCTGTATTATAAAACACGTCCTCATGATGCTCTTCTGGAATCAGTTTTTTTATAAATTCTATATATGGTCCAACGGGAACTAGCGGCCAATCTGTCCCAAACAGCAATTTATGATAGGAATCGGAAAAAACAAGCGCATGTCTTAAATGATCTAAAAACCTGCCTTCACTTTTGCTTATAAGTTCCTTTTCTGTTCCAACAAGCAGACCCGATAAATCGGCATAGACATTTGGATTTTTATAAATGATCTCAGCTCCTGTTAATGTCCATGGATCACCAAAATGAGCCATCATAAACGTCACATTGCGATGCTTTATAGCAACTTCATCAATTGTTAAAGGATGGGCATATTTTAACAGCCCTCTTTCCGAATAAGTGTCGCCAGTATGAAATACAATTGGCAGTCGATATTTTTCTGCCAGACGGTAAACAGGCTCATACACTTCATCATACGCATAAAAAGGATAGTAGCCTAAATAAATTTTCATCCCAACAACATTTGGCTTCTGAATCTCTAACTCAAGTCTTAGTAAAGCCTCTTCATTCAGATCATATGGGTTAATTCCTGGACAATAGACAATTTGATCCGGAAGAGACCTTGCTAGATCAAGTCCCATTGGCGTTTGCGCGTGATAATCAGGAAAACCCATTTCAGGTGTTTCAGTTACCCCCATCGCAATACTAAGGACGACATTAGCTTTATTAAATTCTTCTACATAGCCATTATATGAATAATCAACAAAAGATTGCTCTCTTGCTGTTTGATGAAAGGATAAAATATCTGAAAAATGAATATGTGCATCAATAATTTTCATATTAACTCCCTCTATAGCTGAAATTCAATTTGATGAAGCTAACTCAAAATAGAGTTTGATAGATTTCTTTTAGCAAAGAAAATTAAGCTACATCTCTTTATATATTTTGCCTTCTGCACATAGTTTACTTGAAAAGCCTCTTTATTCATATACCTTTCCTGAAAATTTATTCTAGGTACTATCTACTAGTCCAAACGAAATCCCCAATCTTAATAATCGTATTAGCACAATTTAATAATGTAAAGATAATATTGAATTTTTTACAAAAAAAGAACTCTGCCTGAGAATAGGCAGAGCATAAAAAAGATCATTTTATTATAGTCCGCAATCGATCTAGACTATCGATCATATAATCCGTCATTATCACTAAATCATCCATTTGATCCTCAGAGACTAGCCTGTTAAAGCTAATGATCGTTTCATTCTTGATCCAATCTTCATTTACGAACGGATCACAAATGATAGACTGCTTTATTGTTCTGTCCTGTCCCCAAATTTCTTTAAGCCCTTTTTCAATCTGTTGAAAAATCTTAAGCTCATTCGGATGCATCGTTAAGAATTTTACAAAAAGGTGACAGCCGGACAATCGATCTGATTGGACTGCTGGCAAAAGCTCAGCAGCCAAGTTTTCCAACCCAGCTTCCATGATGATGGAACAATGAAGATGTTCAGCATCATGTTGGTTAGAGAAAGTTACTTCATACCGCCGGGATAGCTTTGCAGTATTTATGAAGTCATTTCGATCGATAATGATAATGTCCCCCGCTAAATCACGATCATAAAGCGCTCCCTCAATCACTACCTTCATATTTTCAAAAGCTGTCGGATCAAACATCTAAATATCTATTAAAATAATCCAATTGCATTGCCATTCTCATCTACGTCCATTTTGAGCGCCGCTGGCAATTTAGGCAATCCTGGCATAGTCATTACATCTCCTGTAAGTGCGACAATGAATCCAGCACCAACAGATGGCTTTAATTCTCTAATCGTAATGGAGAAGCCAGTTGGGCGGCCAAGCTTAGTTGGATCATCTGAAAGAGAATACTGAGTTTTGGCCATACAGATTGGCAGGCTGCCCCATCCAAAGCCTTCGAAATCTTTAAGCTGCTTCTTCGCTTTTGATGAAAATTCAACTTTTTCAGCACCGTAAACCTTTTGTGCAATTGTAAGAATTTTATTTTCTAGTGTATCTGAAAGATCATATAATGGCTCGAAGTTGTTTTCTTGCTTTTCAATAACTTCAAGAACCTTGTTTGCAAGGTCTACGCCGCCTTCTCCGCCTTTTTCCCAAACTTCTGTTAATGACACAGGGATATTAGCCTGACTGCAAAGATCCATTAATGTCTTAACTTCATCCTCAGTATCTGTAATAAATCTATTAACTGCGACAACAAATGGCAGGCCAAAGCTTTCGATTGTTTCGATATGTTTCTTTAAATTGGCGAAGCCTTTTGTAAGAGCTTGTACATCTTCTCTTCCAAGATCTGTTTTTGGAAGGCCGCCATGCATTTTTAATGCTCTAATCGTTGCTACGATGACTACCGCTTCCGGCTTGATGCCAGCACTTCTAGATTTAATGTGCAGGAATTTCTCAGCACCAAGATCAGCGCCAAATCCACCCTCCGTAACGACATAATCAGCAAGTTTTGTGGCAGCTTTTGTTGCGAGTACACTATTACATCCATGGGCAATATTAGCAAATGGTCCACCATGAATAAAGGCAGGAGTATGCTCAATTGTTTGTACTAGGTTTGGTTTAACCGCCTCTTTTAGAAGCATTGTTAACGCACCTTGAACTCCAAGATCTGCAACAGTTATCGGCTGTTTATCATAGTTGTATGCAAAAACCATCCGGCCAAGTCTTTCCTTCAGATTTTTCAAATCAGTAGATAGGCATAGTACAGCCATGATTTCTGATGCAACAGTGATATCAAAGCCATCTTCACGAGGAACACCTTGAACAGGCCCGCCTAATCCGATTACCACTTTTCTTAGAGCACGGTCATTCATATCAAGAGTTCGTTTCCAAACAATTCTTCGCGGGTCAATGCCAAGCTGATTGCCCTGCTGAAGGTGATTATCAATGAATGCTGCAAGTGCATTATTAGCAGTCGTAATGGCATGAAGATCCCCAGTGAAATGCAGGTTAATGTCTTCCATCGGCAGAACTTGGGAGTAGCCTCCTCCTGTCGCACCGCCTTTTACACCCATTGTAGGACCAAGTGATGGCTCACGCATCGCAATGATTGCTTTTTTGCCAATTTTAGTAAAAGCATCCCCTAGGCCAACGGTAACAGTTGATTTCCCCTCCCCAGCAGGAGTTGGATTTATTGAAGTAACAAGAATAATTTTTCCATCTTGGTTTGTATCGATTTTTTGTAATGCTTCTGTTGATAATTTAGCTTTATATTTTCCGAAAAGTTCTAAATCATCTTCTTGAAGACCGATTTTTTTTGCGATTTCTGTTATTGGATTCATTGGTGATTGTTGAGCGATTTCAATGTCTGACTTTACAATTGGTTTTACATTCATTTTTTATCCCCCTATGCATCATCACAATTATGTAATCGTTTACTACCTTATCATTGTACCATTTATTTTATTTTAAGTAGAGTATGTTGAGAAAGTTTTTTATTATAAAACTTTTTTATCATTGCTACAGATGTTTTTCATTATTATAATAGATTTTAATTGAATTTTCTAACAGGGGGATGATGATTTGCCTATTAAGATTCCAAAGCTTTTGCCGGCAAGAGAAATTTTAGAAGAAGAAAATATATTCGTTATGGATGATGATCGTGCTCTCATGCAGGATATTCGACCTTTAAATATACTCATTTTAAATTTAATGCCTGAGAAGGAAAAAACAGAAACGCAGCTATTAAGGCTTTTAGGAAATACACCATTACAAGTGAATATTTCTTTTCTGAGGACAGCTACACATGAATCTAAGAACACAAGCCCATTGCATCTCGAGCAGTTTTATACTACCTTTTCTGACATAAAGCACCGCAAGTTCGATGGCATGATCATTACAGGTGCTCCAATTGAATTGCTTCCATTTGAAAAAGTGGATTATTGGGAAGAGTTATCTGAAATTATGGATTGGACGAAGAGCCATGTAACCTCCACCTTACATATTTGCTGGGGTGCCCAAGCTGCATTATTCCATCATTTCGGTATACAGAAATATGAGCTTTCAGGCAAATGTTCTGGTGTTTACTCACATCAAGTCCATGATCGTTCAGAGAAGTTACTCAGAGGGTTTGATGATGCCTTTCTAGCTCCTCATTCAAGATATACTGATATATTTATAGAAGAACTTGAAAATCATCCGACATTAAAGCTACTTTCGACATCTGAAGAAGCTGGGCCATTTATTTTGAGTGCGAATAATGGAAAACAAATAATGATAACAGGACATTTAGAGTACGAAGCGGATACATTAGCTGAAGAGTACCGCAGAGATGTACAAAAAGGATTGGATATTCATGTTCCTGATCATTATTTTCCAAATGATGACCCATCCAAACAGCCGTTAAATAGATGGCGCTCCCATGCCCATTTATTATTTTCAAATTGGCTAAATTATTATGTATACCAAGAAACTCCATATGAGTGGGATTAAAGTAGAAAAGCGGGAGCGCCCCCTAGGGGTGCCTCCGCTTTTCTATGATTGCTGTGAATAGTAAACTTCCTCAAACGGCTGGACGACAACAAACCCATTGCCTGAAAATTTCATTTGAATGGATTCTCCACTTCCTCTTCCAAGGAAGGTTTTGAAAGAAATATCAGTCACAAATTCAGGCTGCAACGTCCCTGACCAGGCAACGGTTGCATTCGGATCTGTAAAAACAGGATTATCAGGAGTAACGAGCAAGGTTAAAGGCTCATAATGCGAGGTGATGGCAACCATCCCAGTCCCTTCTAGACGAACATTGAAAAGCCCGCCTGAAAGCATCCCGGCCACTCGCCTCATTAACTTAATATCCCATTTGACCGATGGCTCAAATGCAAGTAAATCATTTCCGTTCACGAAAATAGAATCTCCCTGTAAATGAAGGATAGAGATTTTTTTCCCTTGATCGGCTAAATATAATTTTCCGTTCCCTGTCGCTTTCATTAAGGAAGTGCCTTCACCAGTTAATGCCTTTTTAAACATTTTTCCAATCCCATGTTCAAGAATTCCCTCCCGCTCAAATTTAATATTGCCGCGGTAAGATATCATAGCTCCAGTTTTTGCCCATATTTGGTTATTTAAATTAATTTCTAATATTCTTGGTGTTTCTAGTTCAAATAACCCTTCCCCTTTATCCTGCTGCTGAGTTGACTGTACAAAATCATTAATAGAATAACGGCTCAATTGTCTTCCCCCTAATCTTTCTTACCATTTTTCAGCATAAAAACCCACATAAATGAAAGGGACTGCTTTAATTCTATCGATAATGACCCTTTAGGAAGCTGCTCTGCTCCGCGCTTATACACGCCAAGCTCGCCGACTTTATGCCAATTATTTTCTTCTGAGAGTTTCCCAAATTCCCAAGGCATCATCGTATTACATATTACCTTTTCTTGATATAGCCGCTGGTAGCTATTTACTCGTGGCGCAGCTGTTGGGCCAAGAATACCAATGCAGGCGAATCCGCCTGGCTTCACAGCTCTTTGTGCTTCCATTAAGACCTTAAGAGGGTCCTCAGTCCACTCTAAAGAATTAATCGCCATTACAGCATCAAAGCTATTATCAAGAAAGGGAATGGCAGAAATATCACCTTTCATAAATTGTGAACGATTATGCTGATTAATTTCCTTTGCCTTCTCAATCATTTCCTCAGAAACATCAATTCCTGTAACCATATATCCAGCTTCGGATAACTCTAATGACCCAAAACCGTCCCCACAGCCAAGATCACCTACAGAACCGCCGGAAGGAACAAATTCTGCAAAAAATGACGGAATCTCTTTTCTGCTTCCACTTTCCCACATTTCTTGGCTTATTGAATTCCAGCTTGTAGATTTTTCATCCCATTGTTTCTCAGCCTCTTTACTCCATTCAAACTTTTGCATATTTCCCCTCGCTTTCACTTAATAAAAATTAAACAAATAAAATATAAGTATCTCCCTTATAATTTCTCTATAAAGAAAGCGAATCCTTTGTTTAAAAATACAATAACTGTGAAAAATAAGACTAATTAAAGGAGGAGAAACGATGTTTGAAGAACAGCTAGTGGCTGTACACAGAAACTATTTTGGAGATATTATCAGTTTTAAAACAACAAGCGGACGAATCATTTCCTATCAAAAAGCTTTACAAGAGGCAGAAAATGGACAGATATCTGGAGTGAATATACAAAATGGACAGGATGGAAATTCTTCCATATTAGTGCCTGAAACAGCCTTATCTTTTAATGATTGGCCTGATATGTATTAAAGGACCTGCTCATAGGCAGGTCCTTATCATTGTTCTGGCGCTAGCTTTTGTTATTGGGCTTCCTCTTGTTCTAGTTCCTGTTCTTTTACGTGTTCTTGCGCTTCCTCTTGATCTTCCTCTTCGTTTTGTCTTTGAATCTCTCTTAGTGCTTCAACCCGCTCGGCATCCTCTTCAAAATACTGAACGAGATCTCCGATTCTGTCGATTGCATCCCAGCTTAAATGATGTTCAATCCCTTCAACATCGCCGTAAATATTTTCTTCTTTAACCCCGATTAAACGGAGCATCTGCTCCAGCAAATCATGCCGAAATACAAGCCTTTTTCCAATCTTATTACCTTTTGAAGTCAGACTTAAACCTCTGTATTTTTCATAAACTAGATACCCATCTTTATCAAGCTTCTGAACCATTTTTGTTACAGAGGAGGGATGTACTGCAAGAGCTTCTGCTATATCTGAAACACGGGCATATGTTTTCTCGGCAATTAACATGTAAATCTGTTCGATATAGTCTTCCATACTAGGTGTTGGCATCGAATACCCTCCCATATGAACTGGCCAAATATCTTTGTCCTATTTTCGTATACTTCATTATATGAAATTGACTTTGCAAAGTGCCTATTTTTACAAGCAGGTGACAAAGTTAATATCATATAATTATCTTAAGGCCTTTAAAAAGTTTACTACATTCATCATAGTGAAACAAGGAATTCAATGGCTAATATTTACTCTATTGGTTCTGAAACATAAACTTTACTCTCTTTTCTTTATCATCCCACATAAGTTTTGCCGAAAAAGTTTTTTCCTTGCTTTTGAAACCATCCATTAATTCTGTCGCACCTTCCTGGAGCAGCTGCTTAAGTAACTTTTGTGTGATGGATTTACCCATAATTTTTTTAGAGATAGTAAAATTACATTTCGTTTTATTAAAATTCGTGCAGCCATAAAACTTTCCTTTATCAATGACCTTGCCTTCACAAAATTTGCATTTCCCAATGGCAGTTGCTTTCTTTTGCTTCGATTTACCTGGTGTAAAGCCTTCTTTATCTTCTTCATTAAATGCCCATTCCCCGGCATTTTTTACAGATGCTTCAATAATGTGCGACACCATTTTATTTGTCAGCTCCATAAATTGCTTTGGGGAGGCCTCACCATTTGAAATGTCTTTAAGGCGCTGCTCCCATTTGGCAGTCATCTCTGGGGACGCAAGAATCTCAGATCCGATTGCCCCAATTAATATTTTTGCCTTCGGTGTTGCATACACTAGATTTTTATTTATATCAATATAATTACGGTCTTTCAACATTGTAATAATGCCTGCTCTTGTTGCTTCTGTTCCAAGACCTTCGGTTTTCATAAGCACTTTTTCCAGTTCTTTGTCTTCTATATGCTTGCCAGCTGTCTTCATGAGTGTAATAAGCTGACCTTCTGTGTATCTTTTAGGAGGCTGGGTTTTACTTTCTTTTACCTCTGCCTTTATCACATTGCCTTTTTCTCCTGTTTGTAATGGAGGCAATTCTGGTTCATTGTCTTTTTCCACCTGCGGAATGACCTTCCTCCACCCCTCTTCAAGCTGAACCTTCCCCTTTGATAGAAATTTAGCTCTCCCTTCAACGAGTGTTTTCACGGTCGTATATTCGGTGACAGCCTTTTCATAATGTGCGGCAATAAGACTTCGCACGATGAGATCATACAGCTTTTTTTCATCAGGAGAGAGCTTTTCCAGGCTTGGTACTTGCTCAGTAGGAATGATGGCATAGTGGTCTGTTACTTTTTTGTCATTCACATATCTTTTATTATGAACTAGTGAATTTGTCGGCAAAGGGAAAAAGGGTTGATAATCACTGATTCGTCCGATCTTTTTCAGGATTTCCGGAAATAGCTCTGCTTCCCCTTTTGTCACATGTCTCGAATCAGAACGAGGATAGGAAACGATCCCTTTTTGATAAAGCTTTTGTAATACATCTAAGGTTTTTTTGGGAGGTAGCTTGAAGCGGCGATTTGCTTCTGCCTGAAGTGCTGATAAATTAAATAATAGAGGAGGAAGAAATTCCTTTTTTTCTGCCTGAACTTCTGCTACCTCCGCTTCTTTATTTTGGCAAAAAGCAGCAATTTTTTCGGCAAGTTCCTTTGTCTTTATTCGCGTCTCTCCGTCATTCTCCCATTTTCCCGTATACTTTTTTCCATTTATTTTAAATTGGGCTTGGACTTCCCAAAAAGGTTCTGATACAAAGCTCTGAATCTCGTTTTCTCTTTTTACAATTAAGGCAAGGGTTGGTGTTTGCACCCTTCCTACTGAAAAAACATCAGAAAACCCTTGCTGCTGGAGAAGAAGGCTATATAGGCGAGAAGCGTTCATCCCTACGACCCAGTCTGCACATGCTCTCGTATATGCCTCATAATAAAGGTTACGTGTTTCTGATTCTTCCAGTAATGATTGGAAACCATCTTTAATGGCTTTTGGGGTTAACGAAGATATCCAAAGCCTTTTCATCGGAAGCCTCGATTTAGTAATACGGAGAATATTTCTAATAATTAATTCTCCTTCACGGCCTGCATCCCCCGCATGGATAACTTCTGTCAGCTTAGGGTCGGAAAGAAGATTTTTTATTATGTAAAACTGTTTTGCTTTATCTTTCGTCACTTCATATTCAAATTGTGATGGAATAATCGGCAATGAATGCAGTGACCATTTCTTCCACGCAGAATCATATTTTTCTGGTGCTGCCAGCTGGCATAGATGGCCTACTGCCCATGTCACATAGGCTCCTTGGGGAAAAACATCATTTGGAAAAATTTCTACAAACCCTTGATGCTTCTTCATTTTAAAAACGGAAGCCAGCGTCACTCCCTGGTCAGGCTTTTCCGCAATAATAAGTTTCATCTATTGCTCACTTCCAATTTTGATGATAATTTTAGACAACTATATTAATACTACTGAATCAGTGAGCAAATAACTAGACTTAAATAAAACAGTTTTCTAATTAAATCTTTCATTTGCTTTGATCTTCCGAAATAAATCAGCCCCAAAATTGTTCGCTTAACAATTTTGGGGCTGTATTTAAATATTTGTA